>JBPEXK010000118.1:0-7968 GCA_052031745.1 Marinobacter sp.
CGCAGTACATTCACGGCCGTGGCCTGTTCAACGAGGTGGAGGGCCGGTACCTCAGCCCCTGGGGTCAGTCGGTGCTGCAACTGGGCTACATCGACAGCGATTCCGCCTACGCCAAGGAGAATCCCGGTGAGGACGGTGAGCGCTGGGCCCTGGATGCCGCCACCCGCGCCAACCTGGGCAGTGGCTGGACCGGCTACGGCGACTACTCGGTGGTCAGCGACGAAGACTACCTGAGCGATCTCAACCGTACCCTGGAAATCAACCAGGCCACGCACCTGCAGCGCCGGGGTGGGGTTAGCTATCGGGATTCAAACCAGTATTTTGCAACCTACCTGAACGACTACCAGACCATCCGCGACAGCATCGCCGACGTCAACAAACCCTATGCCCAGCTGCCCGAGGTGCGCTATGGCACCACCCGCGAGCTGGGCTGGCTGGAGGCCGGCCTGGAGAGCCAGTACACGGTGTTCTATCGCGACAACGATGAGCTGACCGGTCTGGACCGGGCCAACGGCCAGCGCCTGCGCGCGGTGCCGGAGCTGGCGCTGCCGATGCGGGCGCTCTGGGGCTTCAGTCGGCCTTCGATCAGCGCCGACTACACCCGGTACGAGCTGGAAGACTACACCCTGGGCGACGGCAGTTTTGACCGCACCGTGCCGGTGGCGGAGTGGGACAATGGGCTGTACTTCGATCGCCAGGCCAGCCTGTTCGACGTGCCCTACAACCAGACCATGGAGCCCCGGCTATACTACGCCTGGGCGGACGCCGACGCGGATCAGAACGACATCCCGGACTTCGATACCGACCTGCAGGCGTTCCGCTTTGACCAGCTGTTCCAGCCGGACCGGTTCGTCGGCGGCGACCGGGTAGGCGACACTAACCAACTGACCGTAGCCGTAACCAGCCGGTTCAACGATCTGCTGACCGGCGCCGAGCGGGCCCGGGTCAGTATCGGTCAGGTTCAGTACTTCCAGGACCGCGAAGTGACCCTGTTTGGCGCCGGGGCCAGCACCCGCAGCCGCTCGCCCCTGGCGGGCGAGGTGGTGCTGTCACCGCTCGACACTCTGGAAATCCGCTCTTCCGGTCTGTGGGACCCGGAGACTGGCGACACCGAGGAAGGCCGCAGTCAGCTGATTTACCATTCTGAGGATTACCGCTACCTGGCCAGCCTTGGCCACACCTACAGCAAGGATGAGCTGGAGCAATCGGACATTGCCGGGGTACTCCCGGTGACGGATCGTGTTAGCCTGATCGGTCGATGGGTTTACGATTCCAGTCTGGATCGCACGGTGGGTTCCCTGGCCGGACTGGAATACAACAACTGCTGCTGGAGTGTGCAGGTGGTGCATCAGAACTACCTGACCGACGACAGCGAACTGGATACCCGGCTGCTGTTCCAGATCCAGCTGAAAGGGCTCGGGGGCAGTGGCGGTTCATCCGACAGTATTTCCGAGGCCATTTACGGTTTCGATGAGCGGGAGCGCCGCCGGTTCGGAACTCCGTAACCGGAGTTCGGACTAACTTCCGGCTCGCATGCCCGCAGGCCATTTATTATCAAGAGGTGTTTATGAAGGCGACCCTTCGCCAAGCTGTTCAAATGTTGCTGTTGGTCGCGGCGGTTTCGCTCTCGCTGTCCGCCCAGGCCGAGCGCAAGCTGCTCGATCAGGTGGTGGCGATCGTCGACGACGATGTCATTCTGCAGACCGAGCTTGAGGCCCGCATCAATACCATCGCCAGCCGCCTGCGTGCCCAGGGCACCGGGCTGCCACCCCGGGACGTGCTTGAAGAGCGGGTGCTGGAGCAGTTGATCACCGAGTCCATCCAGTTGCAGCGCGCTGACAAGCTGGGCATGCGGATCAGCGACAACGAGCTGAACGAGACCATGAACAACATCGTCGAGCGCAATGGCATGACCATGGTGGAGTTCGAGAACCAGCTGGCGAGCGAGGGCGTGACCTTCCGTCAGGCGCGCGAGCAGATCCGCAACGAAATGCTGACCAGCCGGGTACAGCAGCGCCAGGTGGGCAACCGGGTTCGGGTGACTGACCGGGAAGTGGATAACTATCTGGAGGCCCTGGAGGCGCGGGGTGAGGATAACGCCGAGTACCGCCTGGCCTACATCTTTATCGAGGTGGAAAACCCGAACAACGAAGCCTCAGTGGCGGCGGCCCGGGAAAAAGCGCAGGACCTGCGCGAACAGATCGTTGACGGTCGTGATTTCCGCGAGGTGGCGGTGGCAGAATCCGACGCCAGCAACGCCCTGGAAGGTGGCGACATGGGTTGGCGTAGCGAGAGCCAGCTTCCCTCGCTGGTAGCGGCGGTAGTGCCGGAGCTGGAGGTCGGCGTACCCTCGGCGGTGCTGGAGAACAACAGCGGTTTCCATCTGGTGATGGTGCTGGATACCCGCGGTGGTGGCCAGAAGCAGGTCATTCAGCAGCACAAGGTGCGGCACATCCTGATTCGTCCCTCGGAAGCGGTGCCCGACGCCAGTGCCGAGGCAAAAATCCGGGACATCTACGCTCAATTGCAGGACGGCGCCGACTTTGCCGAGCTGGCCCGGGAGTTTTCTGACGACCCGGTGTCTGGTTCCGACGGCGGCAACCTGGGCTGGGTAAACCGGGGTCAGATGGTGCCGGCGTTCGAACAGGCCATGCTGGAGGCGGACCTGAACGAGCTGCGCGGGCCATTCCGGTCGCAGTTTGGTTGGCACATCCTGCAGGTGCAGGAGCGGCGCAAGAAGGACATCAGCGGTGACGTAAAAAGGGCGGAAGCGCGCCAGGCGATCTATCGTCGCAAGTCTGAGACCGAGCTGCAGAATTGGCTCCGGGAAATCCGTGACGAGGCGTTCGTGGAGTTCAAGGGCGAGTACGGGCCCGAGGAATCCGCCGACGAGGACAGCAGCGAATCATGACCGATCCGGTAACTCTTGCGCTGACCGCCGGTGAGCCTGCCGGCATCGGCCCGGAGCTGTGCCTGCAGCTGGCAGGTCAGGCCCGGGACGCTGGCGTGGTGGTCATCGCCAGCAAGACGCTGCTGGAAGCCCGCGCCGAACAGCTGGGCCTGGACGTCAGCCTGCACGACTGGCGACCGGGGCAGAACGCCCGAACCGGGGCCGGCGAACTGTCGGTGCTGAACGTCGCCGGCTGTGCCAGCAGCACGCCCGGGACACTCGATGCGGCCAACAGCGCCTATGTGGTGGAGACGCTGCGAGTCGCCGCCCAAGGCTGTCTGGACGGCGACTTTGACGGCATGGTCACGGCACCGGTGCACAAGGGTGTGATCAACGAGGCCGGCATCCCGTTCAGTGGCCACACCGAATATTTGCAGGAACTGTGCGAGGTCGAGCGGGTGGTCATGATGCTGGCCACAGAGGAGCTTCGGGTGGCGCTGGTAACCACCCACTTACCACTGAAAGACGTCGCTGCTGCCATTACCCCGGATCGCCTGACCCAGGTCAGCCGTATCCTCAACAACGATCTGAAAACCTTCTTTGGCCTCGCGCAGCCGCGCATCCTGGTGGCGGGCCTGAATCCCCACGCCGGGGAGGGCGGCCATCTGGGCCACGAGGAAATCGACACCATTGAGCCGACCCTGGCCAAGCTTCGCACCGAGGGCCTCCAGCTCACCGGCCCACTGCCGGCGGACACCCTGTTCACGCCCCACTGGCTGGACCAGGCCGACGCCGTGTTGGCGATGTACCACGATCAGGGTCTGCCGGTGCTGAAGTACCAGGGCTTCGGTCGAGCGGTCAATATCACCCTGGGGCTGCCCATCGTCCGCACTTCGGTTGACCATGGCACTGCCCTGGATCTGGCCGGTTCCGGCACCGCCGATTCCGGTAGCCTGTACACCGCCATTCGCGTTGGCGCGGACATGGCCCGCAGTCGCAAAAATGCCCATCAGGAGGGCCGCCCGTGAGCAACAAAGCCGGCCACCAGGCCCGAAAGCGTTTTGGTCAGAACTTCTTGCACGATCCGGGCGTGATCGAGCGCATCGTACGCGCCATCCACCCCAAGCCCGAGGACACCCTGGTGGAGATCGGGCCGGGTCTGGGTGCCATCACCGAGGAGATCCTGGCGATCAATCCTCGGTTGCAGGTGGTGGAGCTGGATCGGGATCTGATCCCGGTGCTGCGGACCAAGTTCTTCAACTACCCGGACTTCCAGATCCACGAAGCCGACGCCCTGACTTTCGATTTTGGTCAGCTGGCGGCCCCGGGCAAGCGCCTGCGGATCATTGGCAACCTGCCATACAACATCTCGACACCGCTGATCTTCCACCTGCTGGCCCACGCAGGAACCGTGCAGGACATGCATTTCATGCTGCAGAAAGAAGTGGTGCAGCGGCTGGCGGCGGTGCCTGGCGACAACAACTATGGCCGGCTGGGCATCATGGCCCAGTATTTCTGCAAGGTGCAGCCGCTGTTTGAGGTTGGCCCCGGCGCTTTCCGACCGGCACCGAAAGTGGATTCAGCCATTGTTCGGCTGGTGCCCCACGACACCTTGCCGCATCCCACCAAAGATCTGGCTACCCTGCAGGCGGTGGTGCGCACCGCGTTCAATGCCCGTCGGAAGACATTGCGCAAGGCGTTGGCCGCCATGGTCTCGGTGGAGCAGTTGCAACGCCTGGGCATTAACGACGGCTTGCGGCCGGAAAATCTGGGTCTGGCGGATTACGTCGCCATCGCCGATTTGCTGGTCGAAGAGAAAGGGGCTGTTGCTGAGTCGGAAGAGGTAAGTAATGACTGACTATGCCATCGGCGACATCCAGGGCTGTTACGAGCGTATGCAGGACGTGTTGGCGAAGGTGGACTTCTCACCGTCCCGGGATCGGCTGTGGGTGGCTGGGGATTTGATCAATCGGGGCCCGTCCTCGCTGGCCACCTTGCGCTACCTTGAGGGCTTGGGCAGTTCGGCGGTGGTGGTGCTGGGCAACCACGACCTGCATCTGTTGGCCGTGGCCCTGGGTGGCCACCCGCCCAAACGCAAGGACACCCTTGCCGACATCCTGGATGCACCGGACCACGACCGGCTGGTGGGCTGGTTGCGCCAACAGAACCTGTGCGTCCGCGACCAGGAGCGCAACCTGGTGATGGTGCACGCCGGCGTGCCCCATATCTGGACCATGGAACAAGCCACGGCTTACGCCCGCGAGGTGGAGGAGGTGATTCGCGGTGACAACGCCGAATACTTCTTTACTCACATGTACGGCAACGAGCCGGCACGTTGGGACGAGGCCCTGACCGGCATGGACCGGTGGCGGGCGATCACCAACTACTTTACCCGGATGCGCTTTATCGCCGAGGACGGCACCCTGGAATTGACCGCCAAGGAATCCGCCGAGCATGCCCCCGCCGGGTTCGAGCCCTGGTTCGAGCACCATCGGTCCGACAATGTCCGCGTGGTGTTCGGCCACTGGGCAGCCCTGGAAGGCCAAACCGGCCGCGACCAGTTCATTGGCCTCGACACCGGCTGCGTGTGGGGTGGTTTGCTGACCATGATGAACCTGGACACCGGTGAAAAGATCCACTGTGATTGCTGAGCACGTAACAAGCAGACCCGGTGTCGCCCGGTTGCCCTTGGCGCTGGGCGCGGGCTTGGCCGCGCTGGCCATCGTCGCCGGGGCCTTCGGCAGTCATGGTCTCCGAGGTCGGCTGGACGAGCGCAGTCTCGAGGTGTTCCAGACCGCGGTGACCTATCAGATGTATCACGCGATTGCCCTGGTGTTGGTGGCCCTGCTGGCGGCGACCCAGGTCAATCGACGCCTGCTGGCGGTATCGGCTGGTTTCTTTGGCGCCGGCATCGTTCTGTTCAGTGGCAGCCTGTACCTGCTGGTGCTGACAGACCTGCGCTGGCTCGGCCCGCTCACGCCGGTTGGCGGATTATGCTTCATTCTGGCCTGGGTGTTGTTGGCAGCGGCGGCGCTGCGACCGGCCCGCGCCGCAGCGCCAGCGCGGCCAGGCGAGGAACAACAGAGGTAAACGACAGATATGCAAGTGGAAGTAAATGGCGATGCCATGGAACTCCCCGACGGCGCGACCGTCGGCGCCCTGATTGAGCAGATGGCGCTGACCGGCAAACGCCTGGCGGTGGAGGTGAACGAAGACATCGTACCGCGTAGCCAACACCAGGCCTTCGCCCTGAGCGAGGGCGACCGGGTTGAGGTTGTGCACGCCATTGGCGGCGGCTGATTCGCCGTCAGCACTGCAACCCAAGTTTGATTGATCAAAAAACCGCAGGAAGGTTATGACCGACACTCCCAATTTACAGCTTCCCGAAGACAAGCCCCTGGAAATCGCAGGCAAGGTCTATCAGTCCCGCCTGCTGGTGGGCACTGGCAAGTATCGCGACCTGATGGAAACCGGCCACGCCATTGAGGCCAGTGGCGCTGAGATCGTCACCTTTGCTGTGCGTCGGACTAACCTGGGCCAGAACCCGGACGAGCCTAACCTGCTCGACGTGATCTCCCCGGACAGCTACACCATGCTGCCGAATACCGCCGGTTGCTACACCGCCAAAGACGCGGTGCGCACCTGCAAGCTGGCCCGCGAGCTGCTCGACGGCCATGATCTGGTCAAGCTCGAGGTGCTGGGTGAGGAAAAGACCCTGTACCCGAACATGACCGAGACCCTGGTGGCGGCGGAAGAGCTGATCAAGGACGGCTTCAAGGTGATGGTGTACTGTTCCGATGACCCGTTGCTGGCCAAGCGTCTGGAAGACATGGGCTGTGTGGCGATCATGCCATTGGGCGCGCCCATCGGCTCGGGCCTGGGTATTCAGAACCGGTACAACATCCGCCTGATCGTTGAGAACGCCAACGTGCCGGTGCTGGTGGATGCCGGGGTCGGCACCGCCTCTGACGCCACCATTGCCATGGAGCTGGGCTGCGACGGAGTGTTGATGAACACCGCCATTGCCCAGGCCAAGGACCCAATCCGGATGGCCAACGCCATGCGCCTGGCCATCGAATCCGGTCGCGAGGCCTACCTGGCCGGCCGTATGCCCAAGAAACTCTACGCCAGTGCCTCGTCGCCCATCGACGGTACCTTCTTCTAAAACGGGTCCCGATACCCGATCAAAAACGAGGGCCGGCGCCTGGCGACCGGCCCCAACAACGACAATTCAGAGCGCTGTAGTCCTGTCATGACCGAATCCAAGCCAAGTCGCCGGGAGGCGATCCTCCAGGCCCTGGTGGAGCTTCTGGAGTCCGATCCGGGCGCCCGAATCACCACTGCCGGCCTCGCCAAGTCCGTTGGCGTCACCGAAGCCGCGTTGTACCGTCATTTTCCCAGCAAGCGGAAGATGTTTGAGGCGCTGATTGAATTTGCCGAGGAGGCGGTGTTCTCCCGCTGCCAGGTTATCCTGCAGGAGCAGGAAGATGTGCGGGTGCGCTTGCAGCAGCTGGTACACCTGGTGCTCGTGTTCGCCGAGCGTAACTCTGGCCTGTGCTGCGTGCTCACCGGCGATGCCCTGATGGGCGAGAACGACGCCCTCCGTAAGCGCGCGTCGCAGTTCTTCGAGCGCCTGGAAACCCAGGTGCGCCAGGCCCTGAAAGAAGGCGAGATCCGCCAGGGCCTGCGCCCACGCACCAGCGCGGCGCGCGGCTCCGATTTCGTGATGGTGTTCCTGGAGGGGCGGATTCAGCGCTTTGTGCGTTCGTCGTTTACCAGATTGCCGTCGACGGATTTTGACGAGAGTTGGGCTTTGGTTGCTGAGGGAGTTTGGGGCTAAGTTAACCTTCCCGTGGCGTAAGGTTACGGCTTCATGTCTTCAGTCCGTGCAGGTGCTTGGCGGGCATAAGCTGCACAGAACCGCTACGAGCACGTCCATGTGCGCTTGTTTCCGGCCATCCATGGCCTCCAACATTCTGTGCAGCTTATGCCCGCCAAGCACTCATACTTCAGTGATAGCCTGAAGCATTCCTTAGTATTTCGCGGACTGTCTCCCAGACAGCTGGAGCTGAAATCAG
>JBPEXK010000119.1:0-2610 GCA_052031745.1 Marinobacter sp.
AAGCCCCGGTGCTTGAGCACCGGCAATCCCTGGTCGTGATACATCGCCAGCACCGCGTCGGCATCGGCGAGCTGGGTCTCGGTGAACAGCGTGTCGGCCGGGTACGGGCCGCCGATGTTCAGGCCGTCGGCGCCCGTGGGCATGGCCGGCGGTGACAGTGGCCAGCAGCGCAATGGTCGGGTTGAAGTTTGGGTGCGCACCAAATGAGCCAGACTTTAAACCCGCCGTTTGAATAGGTCGAGAATGGCGTACTCAAGGGCGACTACGTCGACACCGTACGCGCTATCCTTGAGATGATGGGTAACGTGCCCCGGATTCAAGTGCTGCCCCGGGGCTCTGGCCGTCCAACTAAAGTAGCAGGCCACAATGCGGCAAACACCTATCCTTCCCCCGGTCACAAATATGTTTGTGCCTCCTATACTGAAAAGGCAACTCAAAACCACAGATCGGGAACATGGACATAGAAACCGAACACCGTTACGCCATCAACCTCAACGTTCGGGGCATTCAGCCCTCCTCGACACTGCGCATCAATGAGCTGAGCAACCAGCTCAAAGCCGAAGGTAAGGACATCATCAAGCTGGGCCTCGGCCAGTCACCCTTCCCGGTGCCGGATCGTGTGATCGATTCGTTGAAAGAACACGCGCACGAAAAGGACTATCTGCCGGTCAAAGGCCTAAAGGGGCTGCGCGAGAGCATCGCCGGTTACATCAATCGCAGCGAACGCATGCGCTGCTCCTGGGAAGACGTGCTGATCGGCCCGGGCTCGAAAGAGCTGCTGTTCATCCTGCAGCTGGCCTATTACGGCGACTTGCTGATTCCCCGCCCGAGCTGGGTGTCTTACGCTCCCCAGGCCCGTATAATCGGCCGCTCCGTACACTGGTTGCCGACCCACGCCGAGAACAACTGGCAGTTGACCGCCGAGGAACTGGACATCATCTGCCGCGATGACCCGACCCGGCCCCGCATCCTGATCCTGAACTACCCGTCGAACCCGACCGGATGCACCTACACCGACGACCAGTTGCTGGCCATCGCCAACGTGGCCCGCAAATACAAGCTGATCCTGCTGTCCGATGAGATCTACGGCGAAGTGCATTTCGAGGGCAAGCACAAGTCCATCGCCCGCTACTACCCGGAAGGCACCATCATCAGCACCGGCCTGAGCAAGTGGGCCGGCGCCGGCGGCTGGCGCCTGGGCACCTTCATCTTCCCGCGCGAACTTCGGCCGCTGCTGGACGCCATGGCGATCATCGCCAGCGAGACCTTCACCTCCACCAGCGCCCCGATTCAGTACGCGGCCATCTCCGCTTTCAATGGCGGTGACGACATCGACGAATACCTGGTGCAGTCGCGCCGGGTGCTCAAGGTAATCGGTGAGTACGTCCACCGTCGCCTGACCGAGATGGGGGCCGTGGCCCAGAAGCCGGAGGGCGCCTTCTACGTGTTCCCGGATTTCTCCAACTTCCGGGACCAGTTGGCCAAGAAGGACATCAAGACCAGCCAGGCCTTCTGCACCGCGCTGCTGGAAAACACCGGCGTCGCCATCCTGCCGGCCAGCGATTTCGGCTTTGTACCGGACCACCTGGGTGCCCGCCTGGCGTTCGTCGACTTTGACGGCACCGAGGCGCTGAACCTGGCGGGTGGCGATTTCGCCGCCGTCGACCTGGGCGACGACTTCGTCACCCAGGCCTGCCCACGCCTGGTCACTGCCATGGACAAGATGGAAGCCTGGCTCCACAGCCTCTAAGCCAGACGTGGTAAACTGGCGCCCTCATTCGCATTTGCGTGATCCATGGGGGCGCCGTGTCCAACACTGATTCTCTTCACTCCATCACCGACTTCGCTGAGCAGCTGGCACGTGAGGCCGGCGCACTGATCCAGCACGAGCGGGACCAAAACACCCTGCGCACCGATCTGAAGGACCAGACCGAACTGGTTACCCACGCCGACGTGATGGCCGACGAATACATCACCGGCGCCATCCGCGAACGCTTTCCCGATCACCGCATCCTGTCCGAAGAGACCATGCCGGACCTGTCCCAGGCGGAAGAACTGGAGACACCGCTGTGGATCGTCGATCCCATCGATGGCACCGTGAACTACGCCTACGGCCATCCCCAGGTGGCGGTTTCGATTGCCTACGCCGAGAAGGGCCGAGTCCAGGCCGGCGTGGTGCACGCGCCGTTTTCCGGCGAAACCTTCCGGGCCACCCGCGGTGCCGGCGCCACTCTGAACGGCGACCCTATCCAGCACAGCGGCGCCACCGTGCCCCGGGACTCCCTGTTCGCCACCGGCTTTCCTTACACCAAGGACAATCTGCAACCGCTACTAAACCGGCTAGACGCAATGATCCACCAATGTCGCGACCTGCGCCGCATCGGCTCGGCGGCACTGGACATCTGCTGGGTGGCCTGCGGCCGGCTGGATATCTACTACGAGAACGTCAGCCCTTGGGACTTCGCCGCAGCCCGACTGATCGCCCTGGAAGCCGGCGCAACGGCCGGGCATTTTGGTGAGGTTCCGGAGGGGTATCCGGCAGATTTGTATGGCAGGGATATCTTGATTTCAGCCCCCGATGTGTGGGAGCCGGTCCGTAAGATTCTGCGC
>JBPEXK010000011.1:0-1582 GCA_052031745.1 Marinobacter sp.
ATGGCGTCCAGCACCGCGTCGGAAATCTGGTCGGCCAGTTTGTCCGGATGGCCTTCGGAAACCGACTCGGAAGTGAAGATGCTGTAGTCAGACATAAAGCTGCTCCTCTGTGAGCGTTCTCAAATGCGTGCCGGCGGCTGTCCGTGTAGACCGTGTCCGGCGATTATTGTCAGTGATGTTTGCTGTGTACGTATTACTACGTACACCTATATCAAAGTTTTTTGATATGTCCCTGTATCCAGCGTCGGCTCAGACCGGCACTGTGGTTTTCCAAAATTCCCGAACCTGCACCTGAAACCCGTTGCGCAGGCCAATAAACAGTTGCTCGCCGGCGGTGAGGCCAGCCTCCGCCGCCCAGGCCGTCAGCTCTTCCGGCTCAAAGCCCAGCCAGAGGTCGCCGCAGTTCTCTTTGGCCCAGTCCTGGTCATGGCTGCACAGCTCACTGATCACCAGGCAACCGCCGTTGTTCATCAGCGCAGCGGCGTCCAGAAAAATGTCCGCCGGGCTGGGCACGTGGTGCAGCACCATGTTGGCCACCACCAGATCGAAAGCGTCGCCCCGAGCCAGGAGGGTATCGGTGACGCCCTCAATCAAATCAACGTTGTTCAGCCGGTTGTCGATGCAGGCGCGGGTGGCCTTGGCGAGCATGTCGCGGCTGTTGTCCAGGGCCACCACGTGTTCGGACAGTTCCGACAGCACCTTTAAGAAGGCGCCTTCACCGGGGCCGATCTCCAGGCTGGTCTGCCAGGCCTGCCGGGCCGCCCGGTTGCGTAGCAGCTCGGCGACTGGTTCGGCGTACAGGTCGAAGGCGGCGATCAGCTCCTGCTGCTCCCGGAACTGCTCGGCGTGCCGGGCGAAAAACGCCTGGGATTGATCGGCCCGCTGGGTCCGGATCGCCTCAATTTTCTCCTGCAGGTGGGCCGGCAGCGCGACCCGGTCGACGGTCTCGAAGATCTGCCGAATGGTCTGGTCAGTCAGTTTGTCGCTGTCCAGGTGCAAGGGCCGCCGGTAGAAAATGGCGTTGCCCTCGCGCTGGGGCTCCAGCAGCCCCGCCTTGTGCATCACTTTCAGGTGATGACTCATGCCCGACTGGCGCATATCAAACAGCTGGCTCAGTTCCAGTACCCCGAAGGTGTCCCGCCGCAGGACCCTGAGCACCTCCAGGCGCAGCGGATCGCCGCTGGCTTTGAAGATCGGGGCCAGGGCTTCCACCGAGGAGGTTTGGCCGGCATGAGTGTTGAGAGAAGTCATGGTTGGCAAGTGTAGGTGGCTTGGTGTGGTCATTCAATAGCCATATCAAAAAATTTTGATATAGGTTTCTCGTTCTGACACATCCGACCGTTTCGGGAATCCACAGCGCAGGTTTTCGATAATAGTGGTAAGCCGATTTGCCCCGGCACACAGTAATCGGCGAAAATACGCGCCTCTTTTTTGAGCAGTTCGAATTCTTTCCTGAAAAACACTGGAGAAACGTCAATGCCGTCTCGTAAAGATCTCGCCAACGCCATTCGCGCGCTGAGCATGGATGCGGTTCAGAAAGCCAAGTCCGGCCACCCGGGTGCGCCCATGGGTATGGCGGATA
>JBPEXK010000120.1:0-1105 GCA_052031745.1 Marinobacter sp.
TCCATCCCTACCCGACCTGGAACGAGTCGGCCAAGTACGCCGCCGGGGAATGGAAGCGGGCGCACGCGCCCCAGGGTGTGCTGAATCTGCTGGAAAAACTGCACGGCTGGCGCCGTGGCAAAAACACCAAGGAAACCAGGAGCGTCTATGCCCCTCACTGAAGCACGGCCGGCCCGGAAGCGCATTCCGGCGGTTGAGATCATCGAGCCCCGAGCGCGGGACAGCTGGACCCACACCCGCAACGGCGACCCGCGCGGCTACATCGACGCCGACCGCCTGAAGGAGCTGTGGATCCACACCGGCACCGCCTGCAACCTGGCCTGCCCGTTCTGCCTGGAAGGCTCGCACCCGGGCGACGGCCGCATCCCGGGCATGAAGCTCAGTGACGTCAAGCCGTTCATCCACGAGGCCCTGGACATGGGCGTGGAGCAGTTCTCGTTCACCGGCGGCGAGCCGTTTGTGATTCGGGACTTCGTCAATATCCTCAATTACGCCAGCCAGCACCGGCCCTGCTTTGTGCTGACCAACGCCACCGAGCCGCTGCTCAAGCGCCGGCACCAGGTGTTGCCGCTGCTGGACAACCCTTACCCGATCCATTTCCGGGTCAGTCTGGATTTCCCGGATCGGGCCCGGCACGACAAGGACCGGGGGGACGGCAGTTTCGAGCAGGCCTTGGAAGGCATCCGCTGGTTGCTGGCCCAGGGCTTCAAGGTGTCGATCGCGCGCCAGACCGATCCGGACGAAATTCCGGCTCAGGTGGAAGAAGCCTTCCGCGCCATTTTCCGGGACTGGGACATTCCCGAGAACCTGGCCTTCACCGCGTTTCCGGATTTGGGCACGCCGGGCTCGGAGGACGGCAGCCCGGAGATCACCGAGACCTGCATGGACAAGTACCCGACCAAGGAAAGCCGGGCGCACTTCATGTGCACCTACACCCGGATGCTGGTGAAGAAGGGCGACCAGGTGCGGGTCTATGCCTGCACGCTGGTGGACGACGATCCGCAGTACGATCTGGGCGGCACCCTGGCCGAGAGCATGGATGAGCGGATCATGTTGCGGCATCACCGGTGTTTTTCCTGTTATCGGTTTGGGGCGAGTTGTTCGG
>JBPEXK010000121.1:0-1119 GCA_052031745.1 Marinobacter sp.
CAGGTCATCGATCTTGATCAGGCCCGCGTCGCCAACCGTTTCCACCTGTGAGCGGTGGGCCAGCTCACAGCCGGCATCAAAGGTGGCCATGCGGCCGCCGGAGAACCAGATGGTGCCGCCACAGGCGACGATGGTGTCCACGGAGTTCTTGGAGACGTGGGTCATCTGCACTTTTTCCGGCAGTTCGTAGTTGAAGCTCCATAGGGTGGCGCTGATCGGGTACCAGCCCTGATCGCCAAAGCAGCCCATGGGCTCGCGGGTTTTGTCGGTGCGGCCGTTGCCGCCTTCGTACCATTCTTTATCTGGCGCCTTGAAGGTGAAGGCGCTGGTGACGCGGCGCACTTCGCCAATGTCGCCGTTGGCAATGCGCTGTTCGATTTCCTTGGTGCGGTTGCTGTGCAGCCACATGGTGCCGTCCATGAACTGCACGCCGTTTTCCTTGCACACCTCGATGGCCTCTTCGACGCCGTCGGCCAGGGGCTTCTCGGCGTACACGTGCTTGCCGGCGCGGGCGGCTTTCTTGATCCAGTCGTTGCGCAGGGCGGTGGGCACGGGCAGGTACACCGCGTCGATGCTGTCGTCGGCGAGCAGTTCATCGTAGGAGCCGTAGGCCTGGGGCACGTTTTGTTCGTTGGCCCATTCTTGCGCGCGGCTCAGATCGCGGCTGGCGACGGCGGCCACTTCCGCGTTCGCCGCATCGTGCATGCCGGCCACCACCTTGGTGGCGATTTCAGCGGTGCCGAGGATTCCCCAGCGGACTTTGCGATGTTCCATGGTGTCTATCCTTCTATGAGCCTTTGGTTGGTCTTTCGTTGGCAACCTGACCTGAGTTCTAATTGCGGGGTTACTGAGTAGGTGACGCCGCGACGGTGTTTTTAAACCCCGGCCGACCCGAATCAACACAGCGAATAAGTCACAGGCCGTTGAGAGTCATACGGTGCATTTATCCGGCTCTCTCAACTCCTCAATCCCTTAATCCCAAATCCCGAAAAGGTGACAGCAATGACTATCGAGCGTATTACCACCAATGCCCGCATGAGCAAGATCGTGAAGCACAACGGCACCGCCTACCTGTGCGGCCAGGTGGCCAAGGACCGCAACGGCGACATTCGCACCCAG
>JBPEXK010000122.1:0-2259 GCA_052031745.1 Marinobacter sp.
TACCGCGACGCCGCCGGCGTGAACGAGGGCATGGACGGCCTGTCGACCCGGTTTGCGTTCAAGATCCTGTCCAAGGTGTTCAACTTCGACACCTCGGAAGTGGCGGCCAACCCGGTGCACCTGCTGTACGTGATCGAGAAGCAGATCGAGCAGGAACAGTACCCGGCGGAAACCCACGAGAAGTACCTGCGGTTCATCAAGGAATTCCTGGCACCGCACTACGTCCAGTTCATCGGCAAGGAAATCCAGACCGCGTATCTGGAGAGCTACAGCGAGTACGGCCAGAACCTGTTCGACCGCTACGTGACCTATGCCGACTTCTGGATTCAGGATCAGGAATACCGGGATCCGGAGACTGGCGAGATTCTCGACCGCTCCTCCATCAACGATGAGCTCGAGAAAATTGAGAAGCCGGCCGGCATCAGCAACCCGAAAGACTTCCGCAACGAGGTGGTCAATTTCGTGCTGCGGGCCCGGGCCAACAATCAGGGGCGCAACCCGTCCTGGCTCAGCTACGAGAAGCTGCGCAGCGTGATCGAGAAGAAGATGTTCTCGAACACCGAGGACCTGTTGCCGGTTATTTCCTTCAACCCGAAGGCGAGTCAGGAAGACCAGAAGAAGCACAAGCAGTTCGTCGAACGCATGGTCGACCGAGGCTACACGGAGAAACAGGTACGTCTGCTCGCAGAATGGTACCTGCGTGTTCGTAAGTCTCACTAAGTCAGTGACCATGCGCTGAACTGGAGTAACGCTATGGGAATGACCCACGTAGTCGACCGGCGACTGAACGGGAAAAACAAGAGCGCGGTGAACCGGGAACGGTTCCTGCGCCGTTACCGCCACCACATCAAGAAAGCGGTGGCGGATGCGGTGCAGCGGCGCTCGATCACCGACATCGAACGCGGCGAAAACGTCAGCATCCCGGCCCGGGACATCGAAGAGCCCATCTTCCACCACGGCCAGGGCGGCCGACGGGAGGTGGTGCACCCGGGCAACCAGGAGTTTGTGGCCGGAGACACCATCCCCAAGCCCGAGGGCGGCGGTGGTGGCGGCCAGGGCTCCGGCCGGGCCAGCCCGGACGGCGAAGGCATGGACGAATTCGCCTTCCAGATCACCCAGGAAGAGTTCCTGGATTTCCTGTTTGATGATCTGGAGCTGCCCAACCTCGCCCGCAAGAAACTCAAGGACACCGACTCCTTCAAGTACGTCCGCTCCGGGTTTACCACCCAGGGCGTGCCAGCCAAGCTCGACGTCGTCCGCTCCCTGCGCGGTGCCCACGCCCGCCGGCTGGGCCTGGGCGGCGCCCGCAAGAAGAAGATCCGGGACCTGGAGGAACAACTGGCGGCCCTGCGATCGGCGCCGGAGGATCTGGACCCGGCGTTCAGTCACGAGGACCAGATCCAGGTCCTGGAAGAGGAGATCGCCCGCCTCAAGGCCAACGTCCGGCGCATTCCCTTCATCGACGAGATCGACCTCAGGTACCGGCAGCACCTGAAGCATCCGCAACCGGCCACCAGCGCCGTGATGTTCTGCCTGATGGACGTGTCCGGGTCGATGACCCAGATGCACAAGGACATCGCCAAGCGCTTCTTCATCCTGCTCTACCTGTTCCTGAAGAAGAACTACAAGAAGATCGACGTGGTCTTCATCCGCCATCACACCAGTGCCAAGGAAGTGGACGAGGAAGAATTCTTCTACTCCCGCGAGACCGGCGGCACCATTGTCTCCAGTGCCCTGAAACTCATGAAGAAAATCGTCGAATCCCGTTACCCGCCCTCGGAGTGGAACATCTACGCCGCCCAGGCGTCCGATGGCGACAACTGGAACGACGACTCGCCGGTGTGCAGCAAGATCCTGGCCGACAGCCTGCTGCCGCTGGTGCAGTACTACGCCTACATCGAGATCACGCCGCAGGATCACCAGATGCTGTGGTACGAGTACGAAAAGATCATGGAGCGCTACCCGCAGAGTTTTGCGATGCAGCAGATCGCCGACCCCGGGGAAATCTATCCGGTATTCCGCCAGCTGTTTGAGAGGAAAGCCGCATGACCGACATGATGGATCGGCCCGACGTGCCGGACAACGGGCGCGCGGGCAAGCGCGAGCCCATATCCACCAGTTCGGAATGGACCTTCGACCTGATCTGCAAGTACGACGAGGAGATCGCCAAGTGCGCGGCCGGGTTTCGCCTGGACACCTACCCGAACCAGATCGAAGTGATCAGCGCCGAGCAGATGATGGACGCCTACAGCTCGGTGG
>JBPEXK010000123.1:0-3046 GCA_052031745.1 Marinobacter sp.
GCCTTTACCGGCATGCCGCCCCAGGCGTTGCCCCGGTTGCCAAACATGGCGGTGGTGGCGGCTTCAACCCAGGCCGCCTTGGTGTCGAAGCTGCCCACCCGTGCGCCGGTCACCACGCCATCAATGTCCTGGGCGTTTTTGGTGATGATATTGATCACCCCGGCGTAGGCGTCGGCACCGTACAGGGCCGACCCCGGTCCGCGAATCACCTCGATGCGCTGAATCGCTTTCACCGGCATGCCGCCCCAAGTGTTGCCCCGGTTGCCAAACATGGCTGTTGTGGCTGGTACGCCGTTGATCAGCAGCAGCGCCTGGGGATTCGAGGTGGAGGTAATGCCGCGGAAGATGTACTTGGGGGCAAAGGCTTGGTCGGAGCGATTGACGTGCAGGCCGGGTACCGTTTCCAGCACCTCGTCCAGGTCAGTGGCGCCGATGGCCGCGATGTCCTCGGCGCTGATTACAGACGTTACCGCGGCGGCCTTGTCGAGGGGCGTGGCGGTGCCGGACGCGATGGAGACCACCCGAATCTGGCCCAGTTCCTCCAGCGAGATGTCCCAGAGCGTATCGTCGGCGCTATTGGCCAGGGCCGGCGTCAGCCAGCAGAGGGCTGAGATCCCGAGCCAGTGCCTTGCTCTCATAAGGGCATTCAATGGGCCGTGTTGAAGGGGCATGGACGGGCCTCTCAGCGATACTGCTCTGTTCTGTTGAGTCGGTGGTGCTGTTTTAGTTTTTCTCAGGCAACCGGTGCGCGAAACAATCGAGCGTTTGGCTATATCCGATTGCTGGTTAGAGACTAACTTTCTAAACGGGAGTTTAGACTTATTTAATGTGTAAGCAAACCAAAGAGGCCGATTAGGCCAGATTCTGGCCCAGGAATTCTTATTCTGATGTTTCAACTGGTTAGGCCTTAGTGAAAAGCGTCACAGATTTGACGAGTGGAGGCGAAACCCGACTCGATTGGCGATAGACTGATCAAAATTTGTCACATTGTGGTCATGGAGCAGGGGCAGCGGGCAGCCGCGTTTGGTGATGGGTATGGAATCAGGCATTCGGAAAATCGGCTGTTTTTATGCAATCTCTTGCGGCGTCCTGCTGGCGGCACCCGTGGGTGTCAGTGCCGAGGACCAGCGCCCGGTCGAGGGCAGCGCCTTCGAGTACCAGGAGCGCTCCACCATCGACAACATCCCGCTGAGCTCCATCGAGGAAGACGCCCTGGCCAACACCGTTATCGAGGGTGGCCTGGCGGCGCCGGCGGCCGGTGTGCCGGTCAAGCCGGCCACCAACGACGACTTCTACCTGGACCCCCTGGCCCTGGAGCCCCGCGACCGCCGGATCGACCTGGGGCGCTCCGAAATCCAGGTGGAGTTCCAGTTCAGCAATCCCAAGTCCATTCCGGGGCAGGTCCACAGCAACAACTACATGATCCGTCCGCCGGAAAACCGCACCTACGACACCCTGAACATCAACATGAACGAGCGTTGACCTCCGGTCGGCGTTTTCAGGCCGCGGCCGGATCGGTCACCGTCGCCGAATCAAGCACTTCCTCGTAGAAAAACGCCAGGGCCTGGGTGGCCTGGTTCAGGCGTGCCCGGGACACATGAATCCGGTCCCGAAGGTAAGACAGAAACATCTGGCGGTCTTCGCTTTCCAGCATCTCCACTTCCTTCAGGTCGTGGAACAGCACAAAGCGGGAAATCCAGTGCAGGTAGGTCTGCTCGGCGCGCTGGTTCAGGTGTTGGTTGCGAAGGGCGTTTTTTACTCGGCCAATCAGGCCAGGCTGGGCTTGTTCCAGTGCCTCGATAATATCCATGGTAATTCTTCCGGGGTAAGTTCTTTTTATTATGGTGCGCGCATCTTATGACAATCATTTGAAGGTCGCAAAAGATTCGGCGGGAAGAGTGATCCCGGTCACGCTGACCGGGATCGAACAGCCGGGTGGGCTTACTTCAGGCTATTGAGCTTGTCGATGTACTGCTGCATGGCCTCATCGCTGGACATGCCCTTCAGGTTGTCCCAGGCGTCGAACTTGGCGCGGCCGACAAAATCCATCATGCCCGGGCGCTTGCCGGACACATCGCCCTCGGTGGCCTGCTTGTACAGGGCGTAGAACTCCAGCTTCATCTCGTTGGACGGCTGGAAGTCACCTTCGGCGGTCTGGATGTAGTTAACCGCTTCATCGAATTGGGTTTTCAGGTCACTCATCGGTGGGCTCCTTGTTGGTATGGGTTGGTCCAAAGCTGTTGGGGCCGAGTATAGCCAGCGCCGGAGCGGGCGTCATTGGCCAAACGTTCCTTTCCTCCGACGAATGGGGTATTGTCCTCGTCCAAAAATTTCGTTAGGCGGAGATAAGCCCATGGCAAATGCCAACAAGTTGTCTGGAATCGTTAATAAAATCAATAAACTGCCAGATTTTGCCCGGTCCCGGGCACTTACCCTGTTCTTTGGCAAAGTGGTGCCATTCACCGGCACCGCCGGCATTCGCATCGAGTCGCTCACCCACGACGGCTGCGTGATCAGCATCGCCAACAAACGCCGGGTCCAGAACCACATCGGCGGCGTCCACGCCGTGGCATCCCTTCTGCTGGCGGAATCCGCCACGGGCTTCCTGGTGGGCCTGAACGTACCGGACGACAAGGTGCCGGTGATCAAGACCGCCCACGCCGAGTACACCCGCCGCGCCAAGGGCGACATGACCGTCGAGGCCCGTCTGAGCGAAGAACAGCGCGAGCGCATCCGCACCGAAGACAAGGGCGATGTCTCCGTGCCGGTAATCATCCGCGACAGCGAGAACAAAGAGCCGATCGAAATCGAGATGATCTGGGCCTGGACGCCGAAGCGTCGCTGAGCCAACCCCTGCCACAACGATGAGTCCGGTAAAACCTTGCCCGGGCTCACATTCTGGCGAGTTTTTGCTTGAGCGCCCGAAACCCCCTGTGTAGAGTCCATCGCGTTGCGTGCCAGGACGGCGCGTACAAGGGATTGAACAACTGCAAATGATTTGCACAGGGAGCAAGCGCATGTCTTCAAAAGACGGTTCCGTCGCGCC
>JBPEXK010000124.1:0-2005 GCA_052031745.1 Marinobacter sp.
TCCGTTCAGTTGGGCGACCACAGCTTCGATTCCCAGTTGAAACCGGCGCAGATGGTGTGGATTTACCTGAGCAACAGCCTGCTCGTGGTCCTGACCCTGGGCCTGTTCACGCCCTGGGCCAAGGTGCGCATGGCCCGCTACCGCGCCAGCTGCACATCGATGGTGATTTCCGGTGACCTGAACCACTTTGTCGCGGCCGAACAGACCCGGACCAGCGCCCTGGGACAGGAACTGGGAGACGCCTTCGATGTCGAATTCGCCGCCATCTGACCTGGTTATTCAGGGCCAGTACTACTCCGGCGACAACTCCCTCCGACAGAACGCCCTGCTGCGTTCTGCCGGAGAGGCTCTGGTTCTGGTGACCGACGCCGGCCAGCAGACCCTGAGCTGGCAAGACCTGACCATTTCCCCGCGGGTGGGCAACACCCCCCGCTACCTGCATCTACCCGATGATGCCGTGTTCGAGACCAGCGAGAACGATCTGGTCGATCTGATGAGCCGGCGTTCGACCGGCGGCCGACTGGCCCGCCTGATCCACCGCCTGGAAAATCACCTTGGCCTGATTCTGCTGGCTGTGGTGGTAACCGGCGCGGTAACCGCCTTCACGTTCCTGTACGGCATACCCTGGACCGCGAAAGCGGTGGCCCAGGCGCTGCCCGACAGCGTCGCCGAACAAGTGGGTGCCAGCACCCTGGCCTCCCTGGATGAGACCTGGCTGGAGCCCTCCCAGTTGCCGGTTCAGCGCCGCAAGGCCCTGCAGCAGCACTTTCGGCCCCTGCTGGAACCTATTGGCGGTCAACGCTTGAACGTCATTTTTCGCTCCTCGCCCACCATTGGCGCCAATGCCTTGGCGTTACCCGATGGCACCCTGATTTTCACCGACGATCTGGTGGCCCTGGCCGAGCACGACGACGAACTGACCGCCATTCTCGCCCATGAGATCGGACACGTGGCGCACCGGCACGGCATGCAGGGCATGGTGCAGTCGTCGCTGACGTTCTGGCTGATTGTGATGATGACCGGCGATCTGTCGGCATTTTCCGACTCCACCGTGGTGGTCCCAGCCCTGTTGATGAGCCTATCCTACTCCCGGGAGATGGAGCGGCAGGCGGATGAGTATGCCCTGACCCTGATGCAGGACAGAAACCTGGACCCGATCCACTTTGCCAACATCATGGCCCGACTGAGCCACAGCCATGGGGTCGCTGATCCGGAGGCCGAAGCCAAGGAACCCAGCCGCTGGGACCACTTGGCCGATATGCTCTCGAGCCACCCGGCCACCGAGGAACGAATCGAACGGTTCCGGGACGCCGCCGGTAACCCCTGACTATAGGCATAAAAAAAGCCCCGCCATTGGCGGGGCTTTTCTTTTGCGTGACTCCCGGGCGAACCCGGGAGCGACAACCGAACCGCTCGATTAACCGAACTGGTTCATGGTGTTGTCTTTACCACCGGCCTTCAGGGCCGCGTCACCAGCGAAGAATTCCTTGTGGTCGTCGCCGATGTTAGAACCAGCCATGTCCTGGTGCTTAACGGTGGCGATACCCTGACGGATTTCCTTGCGCTGTACACCAGCAACGTAGGCCAGCATGCCTTCGTCACCGAAGTAGCCCTTGGCCAGGTTGTCGGTAGACAGGGCCGCAGTGTGGTAAGTCGGCAGTGTGATCAGGTGGTGGAAGATACCCGCTTCGCGAGACGCGTCACGCTGGAAGTTCTGACACCACTCGTCGGCCAGCTGGCCCAGTTCGGTGTTGTCGTACTCTTCGCTCATCAGCTTGGCGCGGTCGTAGGCAGATACGTCCTTGCCTTCTTCCTGCCAGGCGTCGAATACCTGCTGACGGAAGTTCAGGGTCCAGTTGAAGGACGGGCTGTTGTTGTAAACCAGCTTGGCATCGGGCACCACTTCACGGATGCGGTTAACCATGCCAGCGATCTGGCCAACGTGCGGCTTCTCGGTTTCGATCCACAGCAGGTCAGCGCCGTTCTGCAGGCTGGTGATGCAGTC
>JBPEXK010000125.1:0-4863 GCA_052031745.1 Marinobacter sp.
ATTGAGAGAGTGCTTGAGGCCCGGGACGGCGGGCACAAGCTGAACATCGTCGGCGGCGGCAGCAAGGCCTTCATGGGCCGCACCGCCGATCCGGACGCCGGCACCCTGAACCTGGCGGAACACTCCGGGATTGTCGAATACCACCCGGTAGAGCTGGTGCTGACCGTGCGCGCCGGTACGCCGATCAGCGAGATTGAGGCGGCCCTGGCGGAACACGGTCAGGCCCTGCATTTCGAGCCGCCAAGATTGGGCGAGGGAGCCACCATTGGCGGCACCCTGGCGACCAATCTGTCCGGCCCGGCCCGACCCTGGTCTGGTTCGGTACGGGATCAGGTGCTGGGCGTCAGGCTGATCAACGGCACCGGTGAGCATCTGCGCTTCGGCGGCCAGGTGATGAAAAACGTGGCCGGTTACGACGTCTCCCGCCTTCAGGCGGGCGCCATGGGCACCCTCGGGGTAATGACGGAAATCAGCCTCAAGGTGATGCCCAAGCCTGCGGCCTCCATGACCCTGGTCCAGGACATGGCCATGGACGAGGTGATCCATTACATGAACAGCCGGGCGGCCGAACCCAAGCCAATCACCGGTGCCTGCTGGGTGGATGGCAAGGTGTACTTGCGTTTGTCTGGCGCCCAATCCGCCGTGGAAGCCACGGCCGAAAAATGGTCGGGCGAGGTGCTGGAGCAGGGCGACCAGTTCTGGCAGCAGGTCCAGGACATGAAACACGAGTTCTTTGCCGGCAACGACGTGCCCCTGTGGCGCTTCTCGGTAGGCTCCACCGCGGCCACGCCGCCGCTCGACGGTAACTGGTTTATTGACTGGGCCGGTGCCCAGCGCTGGTACCGGGGTACGGGCCAACTCAGTGACATGGAGCCCCTGGCCCGGGCTGCCGGTGGACAGGTCAGCCTGTTCCGCGGCGGCGATCGCAATGGCGAGGTGATGCACCATCAGCCCGAGGCGCTGAAAGCCATTCAGCGTCGGGTAAAGAACTCCTTCGATCCGGATAACATATTCAATCCCGGACGTTTATACAGCTGGTTGTAAGAGCAGGAATACGATGCAAACGAATCTGGTTCAACAATTTGCCAATACCGCGGAAGGGCAGGAGGCCGAATCCATTCTCAGGGCCTGTGTCCACTGCGGCTTCTGCACCGCCACCTGCCCGACCTACCAGGAACTGAACGATGAGCGTGATGGCCCTCGCGGCCGGATCTACCTGATGAAGATGTTTCTGGAAGGGCAGGAGGCCACGGAAAAAACCCGGGAGCACCTGGACCGCTGCCTGACCTGTCGCAGCTGCGAGACCACGTGTCCGTCTGGGGTGCAGTACGGTCGTCTGGTGGACATCAGTCGTGGCTTGATGGAAAAAGAATTGCCCCGCGCTCCAAAGGACAAATGGATGCGCTGGGCCCTGGGTCGGGTGCTGCCCAACCGCACCCTGTTTGCCTTGCTGTTGCGGCTCGGGCAGGCGTTTCGGCCTGTGCTGCCAGCGCCGCTGCGTACCAAGGTGCCGCCGCGCAAACAGGCAAGCCCCTGGCCTGCGGCCAGTCACAACCGCATTGTGCTGGCGTTGGCTGGCTGTGTGCAGCCATCGGCTACGCCCAACACAAACGCCGCCGCCGCGCGGGTGCTCGATAAACTCGGCATCACCATGGTGGAGGCACCAGAGGCTGGCTGCTGCGGTGCGGTGAACTATCACCTGTCCGAGCATGAGCAGGGCCTGGACCGCATGCGCCAGAACATCGACGCGTGGTGGCCCGCCATCGAGGCCGGTGCCGAGGCGATCGTGATGACCGCGTCCGGCTGCGGCGCGATGGTTCAGGACTACGGCCATCTGCTCAAGGACGATCCGGTATACGCCGCCAAGGCCCAGAAGGTGAGTGAACTGTGCACCGATATTGGCGCTTTTTTGCTCAAGCAGGATCTGGAAAAGCTCAAGCTGAGCCAGAGCCCGGGCAAGGTGGCCTTCCACTGCCCCTGCACCCTGCAGCACGCCATGCAGCAGAACGGCGTGGTGGAGCAGGTGCTGACCAAGGCCGGCGTGAATCTCGCTGCCACCAAAGACAAACACCTGTGCTGCGGCTCAGCCGGGACTTACTCGGTGCTGCAGCCGGAGCTGAGCCAGAAGTTGCTGGGCAACAAGCTGGAGGCTCTCACGGTGGACAACCCGGACCGCATCGTCACCGCCAACATCGGCTGTCAGATGCACCTGGAGACCAAATCCCAGGTACCGGTGCAGCACTGGATCGAGTTGCTGGATCAGTAGCTAGCAAACGCCCGAAACCCCGCCCCTGCCACGCAGCGGCGGGGTTTTTTCTAGAATGCCGGGCGCTTGAAGCTCTTGTGGCGGACCTCGTCGTGGCCTTTCAGGCGCTCCAGCCACTCATCCACGGCCACCACCGCGTATTTCACTGGCGCTGGCAGGAACTGAAATCTGGGCAGCCGGGTGTCGAACAGGCTGGCTCGGCGAATCTGGTCGGCCAGCGGGCTGACGAACGACAGGCTGATGGTGATCGACAGGTCGCGGCTCAGGGTTTCGGTGCGATGAGGGCTGGTGGAGGGCATGTACACTCCCAGGCCGGGTTTAAGATCGACCGTTAGGGCTCGCCGATCAAACGCCGGGTCATAGACCTGTGAGGGTGGGTTGGCGGCTCCGCGAAAGAACTCGCCCAGACTCTGCTTGGATACCATCTCAGGGTCGTTCGGACTGTAGGCCAGAAAGCGCTTCTCGCCGGCCAGTTGCAGCAGCAGGTTGCTGCCGTAGTCCATGTGGAAGGGGGTGCTGGCTTTGCCCCGGCTGATGAAAAGCGAGCCGGTGCAGTACTGCACGTTACCGTAGCGTGGCGGCAGGGAGCCCCGAAGGGCGGTAGCCATGGCAGCAAACACCCCGCGTAGCATTGGTATCTGCTCAATTTCATGGAGCGTGACCCAGACATCGGTGTTGGGATCCCGCAACTGTGCTTCCAGCTCCCCTCGGGACAGCTGGTCAACGTTGAAGTCTTCGTTCCGTTCCTGGAATGCCGTCTTGCCCTTTATGCAGGGGCTGGGCACTGCCTGCAGCAGAGTCACCAGTTTGGCTGGATCGAACACCGGCTGGCGGTGCAGGTCGTGACTGACGGCGGCTGGCTCCCTCCCTGGCGCCCTATCTCCAAGGCTTTCTGAAAAATTCAATTTAATCATTGCCTTGCCTCATTCTTCCGTCAAGGTCGACGGGTGCACTGCGAGCCGCGGCTCATGTTTAAGATTAGTAATCGGTGCTCTCTCAGACAACCAGTTGAGAGGAAAATTTTTCGGGCTGCCCGGCCTCTCGAGTCTTCCATCGTCCGTCAAGGAGGGCACCCTGTGCCGAGGCCAGAAGTGCTATATTGCCGGGACATCAAAAACAAACTGGAGTCTTCCAATGACCACCCTGCCCAAGCTGACCGACGCCTTGTTGACCCTGGAAAACCGGGTGGCGGTGCTGACTCTGAATCGCCACGACCTGCGCAACGCGCTGACCGGCTCCGCGCTGATCGACGACATCGTGACCACAGCCGAGTGGGTGAATCATTGCGATGAGGTCTCAGTGCTGGTGATTACCGGTGCAGGCTCGGCCTTCAGCGCCGGTGGCAACATTCGCGACATGGCCGAGCGCGGGGGCGATTTTGCCGGCGACGTCGCCGAGTGTGCCGAGCGCTATCGCAAAGGCATTCAACGGATTCCCCTGGCCATGCAGGCGGTGGAAGTGCCGGTGATCGCGGCGGTCAACGGGCCGGCCATTGGTGCCGGTTTCGATTTGGCCAACATGGCCGATATTCGCCTTGCCTCAGAGAAAGCCAAGTTTGGTGAGACCTTCCTGAACCTGGGGATAATTCCCGGTGACGGCGGTGCCTGGTTCATGCAGCGCCTGATTGGTTACCAGCGGGCCTTCGAGCTGACCCTGACCGGGCGCGTGGTAGAGGCTGAAGAGGCCAAGGCCCTGGGCATCGTCATGACCGTGGTGCCGGACGATCAACTGATGCCCGAGGCCCTGAAGCTGGCGGAACGAATGGCGAGCCAGCCGCCCAAAGCCACGCGCCTGACCAAGCGCTTGATGAAGATGGCGCAGCGCCTGGAGTTGAAGGATTTTCTGGATCTGTGTGCGGTGTTCCAGGGCATGAGCCACAACGAGCCGGAGCACCTGGAGGCGGTTAATCGCATGCTGGAGTCGATGGCGCGGAAATAACCGAGCCGGGGAACGCTATTCAAAAAAACGCAATGTTCCCATGCTTCAATCTGTCCCCGAAGAGATTGAACTTTCTTTCGCGACCCAAGGGGCGCGCCGCTCAGGATGAGCCTCCAGTGTTTTCATTGCCATCAGTGAGTTTTCGGGGGCAGGTTTGTCGGTACTGATGAAATCAATCCAGGGCATGCAGGCGCGGGTTGTCTGGTCTGGTGATTGCGTAGAGTTGCTCGAGCTTGGTGTCCAGGAGGAGTGCGGTTACTTCCGGCCAGTGCGTTATGAAGTGCATATTCCAGGTGGAACTGCCCTGTATAAATCAGAGAGCCAGCACGCGGCCCGGCACTACATCGAGATGCTATTGGGCTGAGCCAATCTGGGGTGTGATGGGACATTCACCGGCCACTAGTGGCGCGGTCCCGGCAGCATTGGAAACCTTGACTGAAATCAAGCCGGGTTGAAATTGCCCGGTGAATCGCCACACTTTCACTGGCGGATCTGACAACGTGTAATACACTTCTCGAGTGATCAATATTTGCTCACACCGACGTTCAGTCGGCACATCATGGTTTTTGTGTCTGCTTAAACTCGCAAGTGCGCGCTAGTCATACGGTGCGTGCACCATGAAACTGGAGTGCTGCTCAATGAATCCCGATCTTCTCGCC
>JBPEXK010000126.1:0-1320 GCA_052031745.1 Marinobacter sp.
TGGTTCAACGTATGGCTGAGCCAGTCAGGCGAGTCAGCAAACAGATCTGAGTAAACAGTCATTGGAATCCCCGAAACAGATCTGGGGGCGGGCAGGGTGTTGCCTCCCGGGAGTGTGTGAAGCCAGGGACGGCTTCACTCAAGCGCCCCATGGATGGGCTAGAGCGGCTCCCGGGAGGCAACACCCTGCCTGCCCGGGCACCTCAGTCCGAATACGAGCGGGCTAGTTGCTAATCGGCCGCTGATGCCGAAGCAGATGGTTCTCGAGCTTGCGGAAAGCAAACACCAGAATAAACGTCAGCGCCATGTAGATCAGCGCCACGAAAATAAAGGCATCAAACGGCGCATAGAACCGGGAGTAGATGTTCCGGGCCGCGCCGGTCAGATCCACGATGGTGACCACGCTGGCAATCGCACTCGAGTGCAGCATGAAAATCACCTCGTTGGAATACGCCTGCACCGCCCGCCGGGCCGCACTGGGCAGAATGATCCGCCGCATGCGCATGAACCAGTTCATGCCATAGGCCTTGGCCGCTTCGATCTCACCGTAGGGAGTGGAAACGATGGCGCCCCGAATGATCTCCGTAGTGTAGGCCGCGGTATTCAGGGTGAACGCCAGCAACGCCGGGTAGAAGGGCTCCCGGAAGATCTCCCACCAGAAGGTCTCCTGGATGCCTGGAATCTGGGCGATGCCGTAGTAGATGATGTACAGCTGAATCAGCAGCGGTGTGCCGCGGAACAGGTAGGTGTACAGCCACACCGGCGTGGACACCAGCGGGTTGCGGCTGGTGCGCATGATCGCCAGCGGAATCGCACACACCAGGCCAATCACCAGTGACAGGAACACCAGCTGCACGGTGCTGACCAGACCATCCCAGTACTCCATGATGGTCATGGCGGTGAAAATTTCGTTCTGGTCCAGCCACTGGGCGATAAAATCAGGCATCGTTTATCCCCCCTGAACCACGCCAACATTGGCGCGCTTGTTGAGCCACTTGAGGAACAGCTCGGACCCGGCGGTCAGGGCCAGATACACGGCGGCCACCGGAATGAAAAAGTGGAATGGCATGCGCTCGGCCTTGGCCGCTTCCTCAGCGACACGGACCATGTCAGTCAGACCGATAATGGACACCAGTGCGGTGGTCTTGAGCAGAACCTGCCAATTGTTGCCAATGCCGGGCAGGGCATGGCGCAGCATCTGCGGAAAAATGATGCGGCGGAAGGTGTGCCAGCGGGTAAAACCGTAGGCCTTGGCCGCCTCGATCTGGCCGGTTTCCACCGCCAGAAACGCGCCCCGAAAGGTTTCGGTCATGTAGGCGCC
>JBPEXK010000127.1:0-2856 GCA_052031745.1 Marinobacter sp.
GGCGCGCCATCGAGCAACTGCCGAAAGCCAGCGAACCGACTTCGGCGCCGGCGAGCACTCAGCCGGACACTCAATCGGGCTCGCAAACGGGAACCGCGGCGCCAGCGGCTGCGGCGCCTCAAAGTACCGGAGCCAGCCTGGGGGCATTGACCCTGGACCCGGGCAACGAGCGGGCGACGCGCCAGAGCCTGTTGAAAGTGGCCGATCTGCTCACCGCCAACACCCCGGGCAGCGCCCTGGGCTACCGGATTCGCCGCTACGCGATCTGGTACGGGATCTCGAGCGTGCCGCCGACCCGGGATGGCGTGCGCACCGATCTGGCGGCGGTCAGTGCCGATCGGGTGGCGGAATACCGGGAAAGCCTGGACAAGGCCGCGGATGCCGAGCTGTGGCAACGCATCGAGCAGAGTCTGTCGGTCAGCCCGTTCTGGCTCGACGGCCACTGGCTCAGTGCTCGGGCCGCCGCCAGCCTGGGTCACAGCGACTGCGCCGAGGCCATCCGGGAGGATCTGAAGGCGTTCGTGGAGCGACTGCCGCAATTGGCGGAGCTGACTTTCAATGATGGCACCGCGTTCCTCGGCGCGGAGGCGGCGGACTGGCTCTGGGCCGCACCGGCTCGCACGGGCGCGGAGGCGGCCGGTGCCACGCCGTGGGAGTTGGCCTTTGACCAGGCCCGGGAGCTGGTGGCGCAGGGTGCCTTGCCGGCGGCCATGCAGTTGATGGATGAGGGCCTGGCGGCGGCGCGGGAGCCGAGGGATAGATTTTACTGGCGGCTGACTAGTGCCCGGGTGCTGAAAGAGGCCGGCCTGGGCACCTTGGCAGGACAACAAATGGCAGACCTGCAGTCGCAGGTTCAGGAGCTGGCGCTTGACGCGTGGGAGCCGGCTTTGATCAGACAGCTCGAACGGCTGGCCTGAGTAGGGAAATCGCAGGGAGTAAGTGCAGGAATGGAAACCATGTGGAGAAAAGCGTTACTGATTGGCGCCAGGGTGTCGCCGTACCTTCGAAAGGCCGCGCCGGCAACGCTGGTGCTGGGGGTGCTGGTACTGTTGGTGGCAACCTGGTGGTTGGGCCCGAGCTGGCCCATGAACGGTGAATACCCGCTGGCCGCTTGGCAGATGCGGGCCCTGGTGACCCTGGCGGTGGTGCTTATGGTTGCCATGGTCTGGGGTCTGATGCTGGCCAGTCGGCTGCGCAAGGTGGCCAGCGCCGACGCCGAAGCCCAGCAGGAAATCGAGGACCCCATCCTGCCGTTCGAGCGCAAGCAGCAGCGGCTGCTGGACCGACAGCTGTCGGCCTTGAAGGCCAACCTGCCCGGCCGCCAGGGCGTGTACCGGTTGCCCTGGTACCTGGTGATGGGGCTGGAGGAGGCCGGCAAGACCAGCCTGATCCAGCGGTCGGGCCAGACCTACACCCTCACCAACGTGACCCGAAACAACCGGGCAGACCACAACCCCCTGGGCTTCGACTGGTGGATCGGTGATCACGGCGTACTGATCGATCCGGACGGTGAACTGCTGAGCCAGGACCCGGAGCGCGGGGCCGGGACCGAACTGTCCCAGCGCCTGTGGCAGCATTTCATCGGTTGGCTGGAAGCCAACCGGCCCCAGCGCCCGCTGAACGGCGTGGTGCTGAGCGTCGATCTGGCCCAGCTCAGTGTCGCCAGCGACAGTGAGCGCCGAGCCCAGGCCATCCTGCTCCGAACCCGCCTGCGCGAGCTGATGGAGCAATTAGGGTCCCGGCTGCCGGTTTACGTCTGCTTTACCAAGATCGACCTGCTGTACGGCTTCGGCGCCCTGGCCAAGGGCCTGACTCCGGACGAGAAACAACAGGCCCTGGGCTTTACCTTTGGTCTTGGGGATCGGCTGGATAACGACGACTGGCTGAGCGAATTCGCCGAGCGCTTCAGTGCCCTCTGCAGCCACCTGTCCGATCGCTTGCCGGCGGTGCTGGCTGACATCCACAACGCCGAGGACAAGGCCGCGGCTTACTCCTTCACCCGTCAGCTGGCCGGCCTGAAGCCGGTGCTGGAAGAATTTCTGGCCGAGTTGCTGTCGTCCGACGCCTTCTCGACGCCGGCCCTGGTTCGCGGCACTTACTTCACCTCGGTGTTGCAGGAGGGCGTGCCGGAGGACGCCTTCGTCTCGGCCGCGGCGACCAATTACGGCATGGCCATGCCCATCCAGCCGGCCCAGCGCACGGGTCAAAGCGCGAGTCTGTTTACCCAATCCCTGTTCCCCCAGATCATCTATCGGGAGGCCGGTCTGGCTGGGGACAATCGCAAGATGATTGGCAAACGCCGGCGCCGGGTGGCCGCCGCCGCGGTACTCGCCGTCGGCGTCGGCGCCGGTATGACTGCGGGCTGGCACCACCATTTTCTGCAGAATGCGAACGCCGCCACGCAGGTGGAAGACCGGGTGCGCAGCTTTCTCGACAACTGGCAGCCGGTTGGCTTCGAACCCGATGCCACCGGCCAGAACCTCGTCGAACCGCTGAACGAATTGCGCAAGGCCACTTTGGCCTTCGGCGACCACGACACCGAATGGCGGCTGGTCACGGACATGGGGCTGTACCAGGGCCACCGGGTTGGACCCGCGGTGGAATCTGCCTACCTCGACATGCTTGCCTACCAGTATCTGCCTGCGCTGATGTTTGGAGTGCTTGGCGAGATGGGGCAGGAAGGCGAGAACCCGCAGCAGCGCCTGGACCATCTGCGGGTGCTGCGCATGCTCTATGACGCCAGTGGCCGGCGCAGCGACCTGGTGATCCGATACATGCGCACCTACTGGCAACGACACTTCCCGGGCCAGAAAGACCTCCAGCGCAGCCTGATGGCGCACCTGGATTACGCCATGA
>JBPEXK010000128.1:0-7149 GCA_052031745.1 Marinobacter sp.
GCCGCCAGCTCGCTCTTGACGCGATCCGGGTCAGCGCCCTCTTTGTCCATCTTGTTGATGGCAACAACCAGAGGAACGCCGGCGGAACGGGCGTGCTGGACCGCTTCCTTGGTCTGCGGCATTACGCCGTCGTCGGAAGCGACAACCAGGATGACGATGTCGGTGCACTGGGCACCGCGGGCACGCATGGCGGTGAACGCGGCGTGGCCCGGGGTATCCAGGAAGGACACCATGCCCTGGTCGGTCTTCACGTGGTAGGCACCGATGTGCTGGGTAATACCACCGGACTCACCGGACGCCACTTTGGTGCGTCGGATGTAGTCGAGCAGGGAGGTCTTACCATGGTCAACGTGACCCATGACACTGACCACCGGCGCACGCTTGGTCTTTTCACCGCCTTCAAAGGCGATTTCGCTCAGAACCTCTTCCTCGAAGGCGTCTTCGCTGACCGTCTTGGCCTTGTGGCCCAGTTCTTCGGTGACCAGTACCGCAGTTTCCTGGTCCAGGGGCTGGTTGATGGTGGTCATTACGCCCATTCCCATCAGGGCCTTGATCACATCCGCTGCTTTGACCGCCATACGCTGGGCCAGATCGCCCACCGTAATTGTTTCCGGAATCTCTACTTCTCTGACCATTGGTTTGGTCGGCCTCTCGAAGCCATGACGCTTCTCTTTGGGTTTCTTTTTCGCACGCAGCGGCTTGCGCAGGGTGGTTTCTTCCTCATCGTCGGACATGACGATAGGTTCTTCCACCGGGCGGCTGCGTGGACCACGATGGCCAGCCGACTTCTTCTTCGGCTTGCCTTCTTCAATTTCCTCGCCGCGCTCACGCCCTTTTTCTTTCTTCTTCTTGGCCTTGCGATCCTTGCCGTCGCCTTCCGGCGGTGGCATCGGCATATCTTCCGGTGCCGGTGTCGGCTCCGGCTCTGCGGCCTTGGCAGGCTTCTCCTCGGCGGCCGGCTCCGGCTTGGCTTCCGGCTTCGCCTCGGCTGCCGGCGCTTCCGCCTCAGGCTTCTGGGCCTGCTCGGCTGCTACCTTCGGCGCTTCCTCTGCTGGTGCCGCTTCCGGCTTGCGCTCTTCCGGCGCCGCTGCCTCTGGCTGAGGCGCTTCGGCTTCCGGCTGCAATTCAGCCCGCTTGATGTAAGTGCGGCGCTTGCGCACCTCCACGTTCACCGTCTTGGCCTTACCGGCCTTCAGAGTCGTGGTGGTCTTACGCTTCAGGGTAATCTTGCGGGGTTCCGCGTCCGCTTCCCCGTGCGTCTTTCTCAAATAGGCCAGCAACTGCTGCTTCTCATCGCTGGACACAGAATCGTTCTCAGAGCGGGCCTTGAGTCCCGCTTCGACGATCTGCTTCAGCAAACGATCCACGGGAGCGCCTACGTCATCGGCCAGTTGTTTTACCGTTACTTCAGCCATACTGGTCCTCCTCCCGAATTAGGCCTGGTCTTCAAACCAGGGGGCACGTGCAGCCATGATCAACTGGCCGGCACGCTCTTCATCCATACCTTCAATCTCAAGCAGATCCCCAACGGACTGTTCCGCCAGATCTTCCATGGTGCGCACGCCCATGCCGGCCAGCTTGAAGGCCAGGCCGCGGTCCATGCCATCCATGTTCAGGAGATCTTCTGCCGGCTCCGAGCCCTCCAGGGCTTCCTCGCTCGCCAGCGCCTGATTCAACAGTACGTCCTTGGCGCGGCGACGGAGCTCGGTCACCGTGTCTTCATCCAGGCCATCGATGGCGAGCATTTCTTCCATCGGTACATAGGCCACTTCTTCAATCGACGTGAAGCCTTCCTCAATCAGGAAGCCCGCGAACTCGTCGTCGACATCCAGGTTGCTGGTGAAATGCTCAACCAGGCGATTGTATTCCTGCTCCTGACGTTCACCGGCTTCTTCCTCGGTCATCACATTCAGGGTCCAGCCAGTCAGGTCAGTAGCCAAGCGAACGTTCTGGCCGTTCCGGCCAATGGCCTGAGCCAGGTTGTCCTCGGCCACCGCGACGTCCATGGTGTGGCCGTCTTCGTCCATCACGATGGATGCCACCTCGGCCGGAGCCATGGCGTTGATCACCAGCTGGGCCGGGTTGTCGTCCCACAGCACGATATCGACGCGCTCACCGCCCAGCTCGTTCGATACCGCCTGTACGCGGGAGCCACGCATGCCAACGCAGGCACCGACCGGGTCGATGCGGCGGTCGTTGGTCTTCACGGCGATCTTGGCGCGAGAGCCCGGATCCCGGGCCGCTCCGCGAATTTCGATCAGCTCCTCGGCGATCTCCGGCACCTCGATGCGGAACAGTTCAATCAGCATCTGCGGTGCAGTCCGGCTCAGGATCAGCTGGGGGCCGCGATGATCGGTGCGAATTTCCAGCAGCAGTGAGCGAACCCGGTCGCCCATACGGAAGGTTTCGCGTGGGATCAGGTTTTCCCGTGGCAGCAGGGCTTCGGCGTTGGCGCCGAGGTCGACAATCACGTTATCGCGAGTGACCTTTTTAACGGTACCGGAAACCAGCTCACCCACGCGGTCGCGGTAGCTGTCGACGATCTTGGTACGCTCAGCTTCGCGGACCTTTTGGAAGATGATCTGCTTGGCAGCCTGGGCGCCGATCCGGCCGAAGGCCACGGACTCGATCTTCTCCTCATGAATGTCGCCGGGCTTGAGGTCGGTATCGATCTCTTCCGCTTCCTGCAGGGTCAGCTCGGTGCCGAGCGCCGGCACCGCGTCGTTATCCACAACCAGCCAGCGGCGGAAGGTCTCGTATTCTCCGGTGCGACGATCGATGGCGACGCGGATGTCGGCTTCCTCGTCCTCGTAGCGCTTTTTGGCGGCGGTGGCCAGCGCCAACTCGATCGCCTCGAAAATCACATCCTTCTCGACTCCTTTCTCGTTCGAGACGGACTCAACCACCAGCAAGATCTCTTTACTCATTCGATTGCCCTGCCCTCAAAATAACTGTGCGTCCACTGACGTATGTTCAGATGTGTTTACTCAAATACCGGAACGATGTGCGCCCGCTCGATGCTGTCGAACGGCAGCAGATACTCGTGGTCGTCCACGACCACCACCACATCGTCACCTTCGACGCCCTTGATTACGCCGTTAAACTTTCGGCGCCCCTCAAAGGCCATGCGCAAGCGGATCTGCACCTGCTGACCGGCAAACGCTTCGTACTGCTCCAAACGGAACAGCGGCCGGTCCATCCCCGGGGACGAAACCTCCAGGGTGTACTCGGTCTGGATGGGGTCTTCCACATCCATTACGCCGCTGATCTGCCGGCTGACCTTTTCGCAGTCGTCGATCGAGATGCCGTTTTCCTCATCTTCGATGAACACCCTCAACTTTGAGTGATGACCCTGCGAACGAAATTCAATGCCCCAGTACTCGTAGCCGAGCCCCTCGACTACCGGGCGAAGAATGTCTTCCAGTTGCTTAAGCTTGGCTGACAAGTTATGCCGTCTCCGTTTTCAAATTTACCGGCCCCAAAAACAAAAAAAGGGCTGTTAATCAGCCCTTTTTACGCACCAGGGCCTGATGCGCCAGGCCCCTTAATCAAAAAGCCCCTGATAATGGGGCTCTTTGTTGCAAGAACTCGCAGGCAGCAAAACCGATGAACCGCTACCTGCTGACAGACACCTGGCCTGCCAGAAACCCGCACGCCAGAGACCTGCCGGTTCCAATATCCGCCGGAGTATAGAGACGCCGGACGAACTGGTCAAGGACTGACCAAAAAAAACGGCCTGGGGAAATCCAAGCCGTTTTTTCTGCAATATGGTGCCCGGGGCCGGACTCGAACCGGCACGGCTTTCGCCACTACCCCCTCAAGATAGCGTGTCTACCAGTTCCACCACCCGGGCAACACTCTTACTCGAGCTCAGGGAGATCAGACTCCCCGCCCTCGGCTTCGCCAGCCTGCTCGGCATCTGCCTCAGCCGCCTGCTCCATCGACTCGGAATGCTTGGACTCCTCAACCATAGGAATCCCAGCTTCACCAGCCACTTCCGCACGCTGCTTGGCAAACACTGCCAGCGAAAAACTCGTCACAAAGAACACGATCGCAAGAATCGTGGTCAGGCGGGTCAGGAAGCTACCGCTACCCTGACTACCGAATACTGTCTGGGAGGCACCGCCGCCAAACGCTGCACCGGCATCCGCACCCTTGCCCTGCTGGATCAGCACAAGACCCACCAGTGCCACGGCGATAACCACGTGCACTACGACTGTCAGTGTTTCCATCCAATCCATAACGACTCTCGCGAACCTTTAACCCTTGGTATCCGCCGACATTGCTCGGCAAATACTTACAAAATCGTCTGCTTTCAGCGACGCCCCGCCGATCAAACCGCCGTCAATGTCCGGCTCGGCAAAAAGAGCGGCTGCATTATCCGCTTTTACACTGCCGCCGTAAAGCAGGGAAATACTTTCCGACGGCGCCCCCAGGTCAGCCAGCACCTGACGAATCGAGGCATGCATGGCCTGTGCATCTTCGGCTGTGGCGGTTTTGCCGGTGCCGATCGCCCAGACCGGCTCGTAAGCCACAACGACGCGCTGCCACTGACCCTCGGATACCTGCGCCAGCGCCGCCTTCACCTGCGACGCTACCACCGCCTCGGCCTGACCGGCCTCGCGCTGCTCCAGGGTCTCGCCGACACAAACCACCGCAGTCAAACCGCTGGCAATCAGACTGGCCACCTTGGCGGCGACGTCTTCGTCAGTCTCGCCAAACAGCTGGCGGCGCTCGGAGTGACCGACCAAGGCAAAGTCACAACCCTGATCCCGCGCCATATCGGCGGCAATTTCCCCGGTGTAGGCGCCTGCGGACCACTGCCCGACATTCTGGACACCCACGGCCAGGCTCTCACCTGCCTGCGCCACTACATCGCTGACGTAAATTGCGGGAGGGATAATAACAACCTCCACACCATTATCAAGCGACTGAACCTCGGACCGGACCGAGCCTACCAGCTCTTGGACCAGGCCTTTCGACCCGTTCATCTTCCAGTTTCCGGCTACAATCTTTCGACGCATAACAGTTCCCAAACCTGAGGGAGGGCGAACTATACAGCAGTCCCCCTCCCCAGACAACCGGCTGAAATCACGAAATTAAGCGGGGGAGTTCTCCACCACTCGGGCCAATTCATCGGCGATGCGGGCGATGGTTGCCGCATCCTGACCCTCGGTCATTACCCGAATCAACGGCTCGGTGCCAGACGCCCGCAGCAGCACCCGACCGGCGTCGCCCAGCTCGGCCTCAGCTTTCTGTACGGCGGCGACAATGTCTTCCCGGCTATGGGGGTCGAAGCGTTCAGCGACCCGCACGTTCACCATGGTCTGGGGCAGCTTACTCATGGTCTGGCGCAGCTCGGCCAGGGACTTGCCGGATTTGTACACCGCCATCAGCACCTGCAGGGCCGATACGATGCCGTCACCGGTGCTGGTGCAATCGCGGATCACCAGGTGCCCGGAGCCTTCGCCACCCAACACCCAGTTATTGGCGACCAGACGCTCCATTACGTAGCGGTCACCCACCTTGGCGCGCTCGAACTCGATGCCCTGCTCCCGCAACGCCAACTCAACGCCCAGGTTGGTCATCAGGGTGCCAACCACGCCGCCCTTCAGACGGCCTTCGGCGTTGCGCTGGCAGGCAATCACGTACAGCAGCTCGTCGCCGTCTACCTCGCTACCGTCATGGTCTACCATCAACACCCGATCGCCATCGCCATCAAAGGCGATACCCAGATCGGCGCGGCGGTCCACCACTGCCTGCTTGAGAGCGCCGAGATCGGTCGATCCCACATTCAGGTTGATGTTAAGGCCATCCGGCTCGCCACCGATCACCGACACCTGCGCGCCCAGTTCCCGGAACACTTTCGGCGCAACGTGATAGGTGGCGCCATGGGCGCAGTCCAGCACGATCTTCATGCCGTCCAGACTGAATTCGTTTGGCACCGTGCTCTTGCAGAACTCTACGTAGCGGCCAGGGGCGTCATCAACGCGCGAGGCCTTGCCCAGCTCCTCCGACGCACAAACATCCAGTGGCTTGTCGAGCCAGCGCTCGATCTCTGCCTCCAGGGCGTCGTCCAGCTTGGTGCCGGCGGCCGAAAAAAACTTGATGCCGTTGTCGTGGTGCGGGTTGTGAGAAGCACTGATGACAATACCGGCCGAGGCGCGGAAAGTGCGGGTCAGGTACGCGATGGCGGGCGTAGGCATGGGGCCGAGCAATTTCACATCCACTCCGGCCGCTGCCAGACCGGCCTCCAGGGCCGACTCGAACATGTAACCTGACAGGCGAGTGTCCTTGCCGATCAACACACTGTTGCGCTGGCCATCACGCTTGAACGCCTGGCCGGCCGCCCAACCCAGTCGCAGCATGAACTCCGGGGTAATCGGCGACTGACCGACCCGCCCACGGATGCCATCGGTGCCAAAGTATTTACGATCGGACATTAACGCGCCTCCTTCATCGCGGTCACCACCTTGACCGCATCTACCGTTTCACGGACATCATGCACCCTGACGATGCTGGCCCCTTTCATGGCCGCTATTGTCGCGGCCGCGAGGCTTGCGGGCAACCGTTCATTCACTTCCCGACCGGTGATCGCCCCGAGCATGGATTTGCGCGACATGCCCACTAACAGCGGATGCCCCAGAACGTGCAACTGCTCCATGGCGGCCAACAGCTGCAGATTGTGCTCCAGGGTCTTACCAAACCCGAACCCCGGATCCAGGATGATGTTTTCCGGACGCACCCCGGCCTGCTCGGCGATTCGCATACGCTCGGTCAAAAACGAACTCACGTCCCGGCAGACATTGCGGTATTGCGGCCGGTCCTGCATGGTTTCCGGCTCGCCCTGGATATGCATGATGCACGCCGGGATACCAGCCCTGGCGACCGCTTCAGGTGCACCGTCGCGCTGTAAACCGCGGACGTCGTTGATCAGCCCTGCACCGAGCGCCGCCGCTTCCGTCATCACCTCAGGGGCACTGGTGTCGACCGACACCACCACATCCAACTCCCGGGCAATGGCCTCCACCACCGGGCAGACCCGATCCAACTCCTCCTGCAAGGACACCGGACTGGCCCCGGGCCGGGTGGACTCACCACCAACATCGATAAACATGGCACCGTCGGCGGCCATCTGCCGGGCCCGGG
>JBPEXK010000012.1:0-4551 GCA_052031745.1 Marinobacter sp.
AGCTCCTCGGACGGATCCGATTCCAGCTGAGCGGTCAGGCTCTGCTGCTGTGCCAGCAGGCCGTCTCGCTCCGCGCCCAGGGCGCCGACTCGAGCTTCCAGCTGATCCCGCTGTTTCAGCACCGGGGTCACCGCCAGCTCCCAACCGACGAACAGAATCATGACCAGCGCGGTCACGGTGATCAGCGCCCGCTCGCGAACCGGCCGCTCATTGAACCGGTCCGCCGCGGTTTGTAGTGTGTCTTGCCAGGAAGCCGCCATTACTGTTTCTCCCCCGCCCGTTCGGTGGCCACATGGAATTCGATCCAGCGCCCCTCATCGGGTCTGGTCAAGCGGAAGGCACCGAAGGTCTGGCCAGTGAACACGGGTTCGTTACCCAGGTTTTCCAGGTAGGCTGGAACCAGGGCACCGGAACGGGCGCGACCTTCGATGGTCACCAGTGCCGGTTGGGCGTCCAGACGAATACCGGTCAGCCAGACGTCGTCCGGAATCTGTCGGGCTAGCGCGGCCATTTGCGGCGAGAAATGGCCACCGCCGGTCAGCACCAGGCTTTCCACCCGCTCCAGCAATTTTTGACGGCGGACCAGAGTTGCGCTGACTCGCTCCAGGGCGCTCTCGATTTCCGGTGACGGTTGGCGAGCGCTGACGGTGGCCGACAGCCGGGCTACGCTCTGTTTCAACGCCTGGGTTTCCGACTCCAAGGCCGCAACCCGGGTTTCAAGATCACCGTTGCCATGCCGAAGCACGGCGGAGGTGACCGCCAGCCCGACCACCAGCACCAGCACCAGACTGACCAGCATTCCGGCCTGCAGTCGCTCCTTCCGAGGCCGCAGCTCCTGGGTGTACAGATTGACCTCTTGCATCACGACGCCTCCCCCGCGTGCACCGGCAGGCAGGCACTCCAGGCCGGCAGGCATCGGCTGTCCTTCGGCTGCTCCAGCCCCAGCGCGGCCCAGTCCAGCATCTCCACACCGGCAGCCACATAGGAGGACACCATTGACGCCAGGGGCAGCGCGTTATCCCGGGCCACCAACCGGATCATGGCCGGCGGCACCTGCCCGAGCTGACTTTCGTAGTAATCCAGTGACCGCTGCATTTCCAGGGCCAGGGACTGCACCGCGTTTTCCTGACGCCCGGCGTCGCGAAGGTCCTCCGCGGCCACATCCAGACGACGGGACAGGTACAGGGTGTGTTCCCGACACACCACCATCTGGCCGTAGTTTTCCCGCAAGTGCACCAGAGCGGCGCCGCGCTGATTGGTGTCCAGATGGCTTACCAGGTTGCGCAGGGCCAATTCGGCGATATCCACTCGGTCCAGCTGCAGGCCGGCGCCGTGCACCAGCTGCACCAGCTCGCTGACCAGCGACTTGCGCGCGGCCACCACGTTAACCAGTTCCCCACGCCCGCGGGAGGCATCCTCGGGAAACGGGAACACATCAGAGACGGCCTCGGTGGGGCTGAAATCCAGCAGGTCTTTTAATTTCCAACGCAGAGCATCCGACAGCTCGGACTGATCAATGCCCTCCGGGCGCTCCATCTGAAACACCTGGTACTGATCCAGCGGCAGGACCAGGATGACATCGGCTCCGGCCCAGCCGCGCTTGGCCACTAACTGGTGCAGAACCTGGGCCCGCTTGGCCGGCCGACAGTCCTCAAAACCGGTTTTCCGGACTTGATCTCCGGAGGCCTGAGCCCAGGCGATTCCGTCGGGGCGAATTTCGAGCCCGATGCGCAGCTGGCGTTGGGCGCCACGGAGCTTACGGGTGATCTTTTTCAGAATGGAGCTTTTTGTCATGAGGGTCTTTCAATTGGATGCGAGGCCATACGCCGGCCCCAATTTATTATTTTTCTGAGTCAAAAAGCAGTGCCTGTTACATTAAATGACATCTTAAATGAGAAAAAGAACCTAACTCCACGTTTATCGTCCAATTTCACTGATTTTTGCACCTCAACAACAAAAAAGGCCTCCGTTTCGGGAGGCCTTTTTACCGTTACTTAGAACGGAATGTCGTCGTCAAAATCATCCACCGGCTCGGGCATGCTGCCCTGGGACGGCTGATTGTAGCCACCGGACTGCTGCGGCGGCGGATTGTTCTGCTGCTGCGCCGGGCCATTGTAATTCGACTGCTGCGGACGGCCAGCAGGCGCGCCCTGGTTCATGCCACCTTCGCCACGGCTGTCGAGCATCTGCATCTGGCCATTGATGTCGACCACCACCTCGGTGGTGTACACATCCTGACCTTCCTTGTTCTGCCACTTCCGCGTCTGCAGCTTGCCTTCGATGTAGACCTTGGACCCTTTGCGCAGGTATTGCCCGGCCACTTCGGCGACCTTGCCGAACATCACAACACGATGCCATTCGGTCTTGGGTACCATCTGGCCGGTCTGGCGATCCTTGTAGCTCTCATCGGTAGCAAGGTTCAGATTGACCACCGCATTGCCGTTGGGGGTGTAACGGGTATCGGGATCCTGTCCAAGGTTCCCGATCAGAATGACTTTGTTAACGCCTCGTGCCATGTTCCGCTCCTGACTCTGTTTTCAGGGACGGCCCGCAGTCCTTGCAGGCCCTCAAATTTCAAGATTTGTTACCGTGCCGAACAAAGGAAAAGTCCGCCAGTAACGTTTCATCAAAATGCCGGCGATCCACCTTCAGATAGGCGGTCGCGGCACCCTCAACGATGACCACATCCTGCACGCCGGGCAGCCGGCGCAGGTTGTCATCTATGTCGTCGTACTCACCGGCCACAACCTGCTGCAACTGTAACACGAAACTCGTGGTGTATCCCGGTGCCGGCATGGTCAATGCCACCAGCAGCCAACCTGCCAATACCGCCACCATGAACCAGAGCACGCCGGCAATGCCAAACGACTCCAGCAGCACTCCGCCGAGCGCACCACCGAGGAAAGCGCCAAAGAACTGCGAGGTGGAGTACACCCCCATGGCCGTGCCCTTTCCCGCTGCCGGCGACTCCTTGCTGATCAGCGACGGCAGGCTCGCCTCCAGCAGATTGAACGCCATGAAGAACAGGAACAGCAGACCCCAGGCCGCCCACAGTCCGGTGGACACCTCCGCCAGGCCAGCCGTTGCCAGCATCAGCAGGGCAATGGCGCCGCACAGTACCGGCTTCATCTTGCGCTTTTTCTCGCCGATGATGATGAAAGGCACCATGGCGAAGAACGAGGTTACCATCACGCTGAGGTAGAACCACCAATGGGAGGCGCTGGCCAGGCCGAGCCCGTCCTGCAAGATGGACGGAAACGCCAGGAACAGCGCGGTCAGCACCAGGTGCAGGGCGAAGATGCCAAAATCCAGCCGCAACAGACGGCCATCGGACAGTACCTTGCCGAGCATCGCCCGGGCCGGATGGGTATCGGCACTGATCCGATGCAGGTGCGGGGTGGGCACCACGCGATTCACGATTACCAGCGCTACCGCCGCCAGGGCCGCGGTCAGGTAAAAGATGCCCGCCAACCCCCAATGGGCGCCGATTAACGGCCCGAGTACCAGCGACACCGAGAACGAAACGCCAATCGAGATGCCCACCGTGGCCATCGCCTTGGTGCGCTCCTCCTCCCGGGTCAGATCGCTGAGCAGCGCCATCAGCACACTGGCAATGGCGCCGGCACCCTGAAGAATCCGACCGGCAATCACAACGTATATGGAGTCGGTGGAAGCGGCGAGCAGACTGCCGGCCGCAAACAGAATCAGGCCCAGATAGATCATCCGCTTGCGCCCGACCCGATCGGACAGCATGCCAAACGGGATCTGCAGCAACGCCTGACTCAGGCCATAGGCGCCGATGGCTATGCCCAGCAAGGCCGGGGTCGCTCCCTCCAAATCATCGCCCAGCAGCATGAACACTGGCATGACCATGAACAGACCGAGCATCCGCATTGCATACACGGAGGCCAGGGCTGCAACCGATCGTTTTTCCAGCGCGTTCATCGACGTATTACCTCAGCTGGGGTTGAAAGCGGACGGGAGCGGAGCAAAGACCGGCGGCCTTTGCCGGCGGCGCATTGTACCAGAAGGCGAACGGGGACGGCACAGGACACCTGGTCCGACCCGGCACCTTCGCCGCCGCCGGCCGAACACGTTATAATTTTCGTTTTTCTCTGAGCGAGGGACTATGGATCACATTCAGATCAAGGGGGCACGCACCCACAACCTGAAGAACATTGACCTGGACATGCCCCGGGACAAACTGATCGTGATCACCGGCTTGTCGGGGTCGGGCAAGTCCTCGCTGGCCTTCGATACCCTTTACGCCGAGGGCCAGCGCCGATACGTGGAATCCCTATCCACTTACGCCCGCCAGTTCCTGTCGATGATGGAAAAGCCTGACGTCGACCACATCGAAGGCCTGTCTCCGGCCATTTCCATCGAGCAGAAGTCCACCTCCCACAACCCGCGCTCCACTGTCGGTACCATCACCGAGATTTACGATTACCTGCGCCTGCTCTTTGCCCGTGCCGGCGAGCCCCGCTGCCCCGATCACGACCAGCCGCTGGAAGCCCAGACCATCAGCCAGATGGTGGACCAGGTGCTGGC
>JBPEXK010000129.1:0-11514 GCA_052031745.1 Marinobacter sp.
TTCAGACCGTCACGGAGCCACTGCATGGCGGCGCCGGCGACGAAGATGCTGCCCTCCATGGCGTAGCAGGGTTTGCCATTGAGTCGGTAAGCCATGGTGGTTAGCAGACGATTCTCAGAACGCAGGGCCCGGTCACCGGTATTGAGCATGAGGAAGCAACCGGTGCCGTAGGTACTCTTGGCCATGCCGGGCTCGAAACAGGCCTGGCCGATCAGGGCCGCGTGCTGATCGCCGGCCACACCGGCGATCGCCACCGGCGCGCCCAGCCATTCCTCTTTTGCGGTGCCGTAGTCGTCGGCGCTGTCGAGTACTTCTGGCAGCAATGCCCGTGGCACCCGGAACAACTGCAGCAGGCGGTCATCCCAATCCTGATCGTGGATGTTAAAGAGTGCGGTCCGGGACGCGTTAGTGGCGTCGGTACAGTGGGACTCGCCGTTGGTCAGGTTCCACAGCAGCCAGCTGTCGACGGTGCCGAACGCCAACTCGCCGGCCTCGGCCCTGTCCCGGGCGCCGTCGACGTTGTCGAGGATCCAGGCGATCTTGGTGGCGGAGAAATAGGGGTCAATCAGCAGGCCGGTCCGCTCCACCACGGTATCCTCGTGGCCATCGGTCTTCAGCTTGGTGCACAGCGACGCCGTACGCCGATCCTGCCAGACGATGGCATTGTAGATCGGCTCGCCCGTGCTGCGATCCCAGATCACGGTGGTTTCGCGCTGATTGGTGATGCCAATGCCAGCGAGGTCGGAGGCAGCCACTTTCGCCTTCTCCAGGGCGCCACGGCACACCGCCAGCGTGCTCGACCAGATTTCCTTGGCGTCGTGCTCCACCCAGCCGTCCTGGGGAAAGTGCTGGTGAAACTCTTGCTGGTCAACAGCCACACTGCTGCCGGTGTCGTCAAACACGATGGCACGAGAGCTGGTGGTGCCCTGATCAATTGCTAGCAGGTAGCGGGTCATACAAATCTCCATTTGTTTTTTTCGGATTCTAACAGCCCAGAAAAAACGAGGAGACTATAGGTAGGCAAAAAATGGGGAAAAAATAAAAAAAGGGCTGGAAAACCAGCCCTCAAATGACGAATGAAACAAGGAAAGTTCGTAAGAACTACAACCTCAAAAGTCATCCCTTACATGTTCATTATTGGCCGACGGCGGAAACGCTTCAGTAGCGGTTATGTAGCGTCTTTGTTACATCTGGTGAGGCCCTGAGCGGTCCGTCACACTATGGCGTCGATCGGCTTTTTCCGTGGCCAAACCAGGCTGAAGCGGGCACCGCCCAGGCTGCTGCTGCGCCCGACAAAGGCCTGGCCGCCATGCCAGTACAGGATGCGCCGGACGATGGAGAGGCCCAGGCCATAACCGCCGGAGGTGCGGGTTCGGCTGTCGTCTAACCGGGCAAAGGCAGTAAACACCTTTTCCCAATCGGCTTCGGGCACGCCCGGGCCATCATCTTCAACGTCGATGCGACAGTTGTCCTCGTCAATGTGGCACCGGACCAGTACCCGGCCGGCGGCGTAGCGACCGGCGTTGCCCACCAGATTCTGGATCGCCCGATGAATGTAGCGAGGCTCGACGTCCGCCACGGCCCACTGCTCCGATGACGGTTCAATGTCGGCGGTGATTTCCAGGGCCGGACGAATCAACTGCTGCTCCGACACCACCTGGCGCACCAGATTGGTCACCGAGGCTTCCTGCAGGGAGAACACCGGGCCGCCCTGCTCCAGACGGGCGTAGGTGAGAATCTCATCGATCAGCTCATCCAGCTCCTGAATGTCGCCATCTATGCCTTCCAGCTGTTTGTTCAGGCGGTCCTGATCCTGGCAGTCCTCGAGCATCTGGACACCGAAGCGAATCCTGGCAACCGGGGTGCGGAGTTCGTGGGACACCGCATGGATCATTTCCCGCTGCACCTGAACCAGACGCTGGATATGCTCGGCCATGCCATTAAAGGAGGCGCCCAGGCGAGACACCAACGTACCGGAACCGGTCTCGACCCGCGCGCCCATCTCGCCCCGGGCAATGCGGATGGCCACCGACTCCACCTTCCGAAGATTGCCGTCCACGGCGCGTACACCCAGGAACACCGCCACCGCCAGCACGCCGCCAACCACAGCCGCCAGCAGCAGCACAACGGGCCAGGCCCAAACAGAAAACGGTGGCGGCATGGCGATGCGGAACAGCTCGCCGTCTTCCAGCTTCACCAGCACATGCCCCATGTCCCTGGGGCCTTGCTGATAGAACACCATGCCGTCGTCCGCGACCCGCTCCAACACCTCGTCGGAGGGCAACTGCACGGCCTGGCCCACCGAGGAGATCTCCACAGCCAGCGCCTTGGCCATCTGGGCCGCCATGCCCTTGCGCTCCTCGGCGCTGGTGGTCGCGAGATGCCAGCGGACAATCAGGGCGGTGGCCTCGGCCACCTCCTGGTAAGCGTCGTCAAACTGTAGCTGAAGCACCTGGCCGTCGGGCGCTGCCGCTAACACCCGATGACCGGCCGGGCTGGTCAGGGTCACGATCTGGTCGTAGCCCAGGCGCTCCATCGCCACCGGCGTTAACGCCAGGGCCTCGGGACTGGCGACCTGGAAATCGTACAGGGACGGCAGCCAATGGTAGCGCTGGGCTGCGTCCGGGTCGGATTGCAGCCAGCGCATCAGCGGCTCTGGGAAGCGCTCATGCCAGAACTGGGATCGGACCGAATTTATGCCAACGAAAAGGGCCACGCACACGATCAGCACCAGCAACACCAAGCCGGCGAATCGGGCGTAGAGCTTGAGGAAGAACATCAGGGGCATGACATGAACCCTGGTACGGAGCGCCGGCGCGCGTCAGGTCGACGCTGCCGGCTCCAGAGACTGAATCGTCAGGCTTCCTTCACGAACAGGTAGCCTTTACTGCGGACGGTCTTGATGCGACGGGGATGAATGGGGTCGTCGCCGATCTTGGGCCGGATTCGCGACACCCGGACATCAATGGATCGGTCCTGGCCGTCGTATTCAATGCCTCTCAGTGCCGTGAAGATTTCTTCACGACTCAGTACCCGGCCGGCGTTGCTGGCCAGCAGCCAGAGCAGGTCGAATTCGGCGCTGGTCAGATCGATGCTGGCATCACTCAGCCAGGCTTCGCGCATGGAACGGTCGACCACCAGATCGTTGAACTGCAGGCGCACCGGCTCTTCGCCGTTGGCCTCGTCACCGGCGCCCTGACCCGACTCCGTAACCCGCCGGAGCATCGCGCGGATGCGAGCCAGCAGGACCCGGGGCTTGGCCGGCTTGCCAATGTAATCGTCGGCACCCATCTCCAGACCGAGCACCTGATCCAGGTCGTCGGTACGGGCTGTGAGCATGATAATCGGGCCGGAATAGAATGGACGGACACGGCGGCAGATCGACAAGCCGTCTTCGCCCGGCAACATCAGATCCAATACCACCAGATCCGGCTGCTCGTTGCGGATGCGCTCAACCGCCGCACCACCATGGGTTTCAAGGGTGACTTGCAGGCCATTGCTTTCCAGATATTCACGGGTCAACTCGGCCAGTCGTTCGTCATCCTCGACGATGAGAATTCGCCAACTTTCGTTTGTCTGTTCCACGCCATCCATCTCTGGTTTTGTTATTCCAATGTTGAGTCAAACTGTTTGCCCGACAATACAGACAACCTGCGGTAACAGCAATTATACATGCTATTCAGAAATATACATGGAACAGGGGCACTGTTACAGCCCGTGACATACCCCGGCACGGTGACCCGGAAACAGGTTCTGTCATGGAGACGTCACCCGCTGGTCACGGACGTGTCACACCGGCTTCATAGGCTTGTCCGTAAATGGACACACAAGGGACCATGCCATGCCCCCACAAACCGTGCGCCCCCGACGGACCGCTCGCCGCCTGACCAGCGACATCACTCGCGACCCCGGTTTGATTGAAGCCGCCCAGCGTCTTAGGTATCAGGTGTTTTCCGAGGAATACGGCAGCGACCTGGGCGCCGAGGTCCCAGGACTGGACCGCGACCCTTACGACGCCCTCTGCGACCACTTGATTGTCTGCGACAGCGACACCGGAGAACTGGTCGCCACCACCCGCATCCTGCATGAGGACGCAGCCCTGCGCGGTGGCGGGTTTTACTCCAGTGGCGAGTTCGACCTGGCGGCCTTGAACCGACTCCCGGGCACAGTAGCGGAACTGGGGCGTACCTGCGTTCACCCGGACTACCGCAACGGCGCCACCATTGCCCTGCTGTGGTCCGCCGTGGCGGAGTACCTGCTGGACCGCAAGGTGGCCTACGTGATCGGCTGCGCCAGTATCAGCATGGCGGACGGAGGACTGAAAGCCTGGCGCATTGCCCGTCAGTTACAGCGGGAATACCTGGCCGACGACCAATACCGGGTGCGACCGCGACGCGAACTGCCGCACCTGACCCACGCCGCGGACGACAACCGCGCGGTTGCCATCCCGCCGCTGATCAAGGCCTACATGCGACTGGGCGCCAAGGTGTGCGGCGAGCCCTGCTGGGATCCGGAGTTCCGCTGCGCCGATCTGCTGGTCCTGCTGGAAGTCAGCAACCTGGCCGCGCGTTACAGCCGGCATTTTCTGGGCAAGGCGTCCTGACATCGTGGCTACCGGTATCTCGGTATGAGTGGCTTGAGACTGGTGTTGCGGCTGACGGCCTTCGGCCTGTTCCTGCTGGCTACGGTTTGGCTGGCGACCGGCCTACTGGTGGCGGATGTGCTGATGCGCCGGCGCATCGACCGTACACCCTGGGCCCGGCGCAGTTTCCACTGGGCCTGTCGGTGCCTCGGTCTGCAGGTGCAGGTTCACGGCGACACCCCGGCTTGCCCGAGCCTGATCGTCAGCAATCACATCAGCTGGTCCGACATCCCGATCCTGGGGAGCCTGACGCCGGTGCTCTTTCTGTCCAAGGCGGAGGTGCGGGATTGGCCGATCATTGGCTGGCTGGCGGAACAGGCGGGCACCCTGTTCATCAAACGCGGAGGCGGCCGGGCGCGACGGGTGCGCCGTTCGATTGCCGACCAGCTGGAGGCCGGGCAAGCTGTGCTGGTGTTTCCGGAGGGAACCACCGGCCAAGGAAAGTCGGTACTGCCGTTCCACGGCCTACTGCTGGGGGCTGCCGCAGATACCGGGAGACCAATCCAGCCAGTGACCATCAGCTATCGCCGCCAGGGCCAGCCGGACCCGGTGGCACCCTTTGTCGGCGACGACGCCTTCCACCACCATTTGTTGCGATTGCTCAGCCAGCCGCCGACCCGGGTGGATGTACTGTTTCACCCCGCGTTTGCGGTGGCCCCTGGCGCGGCCACATCAGAAACCGCCACCGCGCTGCAGGCCATCGTCGCGGACGGCCTAAACCGGCTGCTGGCCGGGGCGCTGGATGAAGCCCACCCGGCAAACGCGACCAAAGAGCGGATCAGAACAGCGGCCGGCCCTGAGCGATCTCGTCTTCGGTCGCTTCCCGACGGCCAACAATTTCCAGATCGAAATACAGGGTAAACCCGGCCAACGGGTGGTTGGCGTCGACTTTTACCAGATTGCCGTCGATGCCGACGACCTGGACGATCTGCGCCTCGTCGCCGGTGTTGGTCTGGAACTTCATGCCGATCTGCAGATTTTCCACGCCCTCGAACAGCGAACGGGGCACCTTCCGCACCAGTTCCGGGTTGTGCTCGCCGTACGCCATGGCCGGCGGCACGGTGACTTCCAGGCAGTCGCCAACGTTGCGGTCTTTCACCGCTTTCTGAATACCCTCGATGATGTCCGGGCTACCGTAGATGAAGTGCAAGGGCTCGCTGCCCTCGGACGTGTCGACGAGCTCGCCGATCTTGTTCTTCAGTACGTAGTGGACAGTGAAGACATCGGGTTTGGTGTTGGAGACATCCATCAGGCTGTTTGGTTTCCTGTGTCGGTTGGTGAGTCAGACAGCCGCAGGCCATGGAGCACCAGACGCTGGTCCAGTTTCTCCCGCCACCCACTCGGATCGGCCAGGCCCATGCGCTCAAGCAGGGCCGCGTGCTGATCTTCGTCAGCGCGGGTGCGGAGTGCCTGCAGCAAGGTTAGTAGTTTACCACGGCGGGTTGCGGTTGCGGCCTTCAGGGCTTTAAGGGCTTTCCCTAACCTCAACTCCTGATCGGTGAAGTCCCGGCCGAACGGAAACGCCGGGAACACATCGTCACCGCCCGCAGCCAGGGCCGAACGCACCGCCTCGGGGGTGTTCTGGCACCAGTCTGCCGGCAAACGGAAGTCTGCCGACACTTTGCCCGCCTTCTGGGCCTGGCGGAGCAGGCCAGCCTGGAACCTCGAATCGGCAATTCGGATCAGCCGCAGATAGACCTGTTCATCCGACTGACCGCGCAAATCAGCAATGCCGTATTCGGTGATCACCACATCCCGCAAATGCCGGGGAATGGTGCAATGGGCGTAATTGAAGACGATGTTGGACACGGTTTTGCCGGCCGACTCCCGCGTTGCCCTCAGGCTGATGATCGAACGGGCGCCCGGCAGTTCGTGAGCCATGGCAACGAAGTTGTACTGCCCGCCGACCCCGCTGACCACCCGGCCGTCGGCCAGGCCATCGGACACGGCGGCACCACTGAGGGTGTACATCATGGTGGAATTCACAAACCGGCTGTGCCGCCGTTGCGCGGCCTTCAGCCGCTGGTCGCCAAACCGATGGTCGTACAGGTGGTTGATGAAATTCACGCTGGTCATGCAGATCTGGTCCCGGCGCTCGGGCGCAAGATCCCGCAGGGCCTGATAAAAGGCTTCGGGGCCGACATAGAATCCACCGTGCATGGCGATACCGCCCTGCAGGCGCTGCCCCAGGGCCTGCGCTTCAATGGCCTGCCGGGCCTGGGGATTGTCAAGATCACCCTCGATGGATTCAGAGCCCACCAGCAGCCGCCCGCCCCGGAAGCTGACCGTCGTTTTGAACACGCCTAGCTTGACCAGCCAGGCCACATCCCGCGCCCGCAACGGCGAATCGATCAGACGTTCCCGACGCAAGGTATCGAGGGTGGCCAGGGTCACCTGCTCACTGAGCTGGCCGGCGTTGATCAGGTTCTGGAGCTGGGGATGGTCGTACACCTGGCGCTTCAGAACGCCCGCCTGCATCAGGTGCAAAAAGCCGTCTACCATCATCTCGCTGCAGCCGTACAAGCCCTGCTCGAACGGGCCGGTGCCGCCGTCGGTCACCGTCAGTGGGAAGCGCTCGCCGATCCGGAGGTGATCGTACACTTGTCGCCACTGGCCGTTGCGCTGGTGACGAAGAATGGTGCTGTGCACCAGGGCAGCGCCCAGGGAGCCGATGCCGACCTGCAGGGTACCGCCATCCTTGAGCAGGGTGCTGGCGTAGAACCCGATCAGGTGATCTTCCGGGCTAATGGCCATTTCCGGTGCTGGAAATAATGGGTGGTCGGTCGACGGCTGTTCGAACACCACATCGAACTGCGATTCTTCCAGGGCCGCGTGGTGGCCGAGCCAGGGCAGTTCCCGGTTGATTTCCGCCACCAGGGCCACCGGCGCGCCCTGGGCCTCACGGGCACGCAGCTCAGGTATCAGGTCCAGAGTCAGATCCGGATTACAACTCAGACTCACCATACCGGCCTGACCCGCGCGCTCACCCGGGGCTACCATTTGCGCCACCACGTTGACGCCTTGGGCCATAAGGTCCCGAACCGCGTGGGTGTAATTACTGCACACGTAATTTTGCTGTTGCGACCGGTTACCCAGGTAACTACCCGCCTTGAAGAAGAACTCGGAAACCTGCACGTTCTCTGGCAGAGCCTTGGCGGCCACGTCCCGGGCGTAGGCCAGTTCCGGAATGCGCCCGTACAGGCGTTCGGCGAAGGGGCCCAGAAATCGGCGTTCCAGGGAGGAGGAACCGCGAGGAGCCTGGAGCGAGAGTGCCGTCACTATGTGCAACCGGATTTCCGGATCGTCTTTGGCCCGCTGATACAGGGCGTTAACGAACCGATTCGGTTTTCCAAGCCCGAGGGGTAAGCCCAAAGTGATGGTCTTGCCAACCCGGGCAATGACGGCATCGACACAGCTGTCCATGTCGTTCGATCGTCGACCGGTTTCCGTCGCCATACCAAGCTCCTTATGGATCTATCCGGCTAATGGTATCGGCGATGATCACACGACGCTCCGGTACTGGCAATGTGACCGGGCAGAATTTCAGCGGTTTTTCGGGGAGTTGGAGCAGGATTTCGGGGCAGAGAAGAGCGGTGTGGGAGCGCTCAGAAGTTCCATTTCAGATTCAGGCAGGCGCCTTCGTTCAACAACGCGATGCCGTGGTCCGGTTGCGCCGGCTCCGAGGCGTAGCGCTTGCCGTTGTCGTCGGTGCGGGAGAGGGTCAGGGTCAGCAGGCGCGATCCCAACTCGCTGAAGGCCTCAACGGAGCCATTCTCAAAATCGCCCGACATCCGCTCCTGCAGCTCATAGATTTCTTCGGTGGTGTAGGTTTCACCCAGGTCATCAAACACGCGCTCAGCGGCTTCGGCGCGCACAACGAAGGCGACGAGATTAAGGGCGAGTAATGCGACAAAGATTCGAATAATCATGAGACTTCAACAACCTATACAGCGGACACGAATTCTATTGCTCCATAAGGCTAAAGTCTAATCATTAAAGGCCAGAAAGATGTGAAATTGCACACAATTGCGCCGTTTTTTTGTCAGCGAAAGTCACCGTTTTTGTCAAAATTTAACCTAATCCTTTGCAACGTGTAACCAGACGCCCTGCCCCATCGCTTTTCAGGGGCAGGACGCGGCGTCACCAGGCTACGGACGGCCAGCCATCACGGGTGCGATCAAGGACAGGGGTAGGTGAATTCTCCGTGCAGGGTTTCGATCGCCTCCAATACCTCCGGCGCCAGGGAAATGGCGGCCGAGCCGATGTTTTCCTTCAACTGCGCCATGGTGGTGGCGCCAATGATGTTACTGGTGACAAAGCTGCGACTGTTAACAAACGCCAGCGCCAGCTCCGTCGGCGACAACCCGTGCTCACGAGCCAGTTCCGCGTAGGCCCGCGTTGCCGCCATGCCCCGGCTGCTGGTGTAGCGGCTGAAGCGTTCGTACAGGGTCAGGCGGCCCTTTTCCGGCCAGGTCTCACCCAGGTACTTGCCCGAGAGCATGCCGAAGGCCAGGGGTGAATACGCCAGCAGACCGGCCTGCTCCCGATGGGCCACTTCGGCCATCCCCACCTCGAACGACCGGTTCAGCAGGTTGTAGGGATTCTGGATGCTGACCGCCCGGGGCCAGCCCTTTTCCCGCGCCAGGCGCAGGTACTCCATGGTGCCCCAGGGGGTCTCGTTGGACAGACCAATCTGGCGGATCTTGCCCTCGCGGACCAGCTCATCCAGGGCACCCAGGGTCTCCTCAATGGGGGTGAAGCTCTCGTCCGGCTTGTGCTGGTAACCGAGCTTGCCGAAGAAATTGGTGCTGCGGTCCGGCCAGTGCACCTGGTACAGATCGATGTAGTCGGTTTGCAGGCGCTTCAGGCTGGCCTCACAGGCTTCGCGGATGTGGCTGCGGGTCAGCCGTGGGCCATTGCGCAGGTAAGTCAGCCCGTTGCCAGGCCCGGCCACCTTGGAGGCGATCACCAGTTCCTCCCGGCGTCCGCGCCGGGCCAGCCAGTTGCCGAGGTACTGCTCAGTGCGCCCCTGGGTTTCCGCCCGGGGCGGCACCGGGTACATCTCGGCGGCATCGATAAAATTCACCCCGGCGTCGGTGGCGTAATCCAATTGCTCGAACGCTTCCGACTCGGTGTTTTGCTCCCCCCAGGTCATGGTGCCGAGGCAGATCAGGCTGACATCGATATCGGTATTGCCCAGCTTTCGCGTTTGCATAAAGTCTCCGCTTTGGATGGTGATAGAGGTAAAGGGAATGTCATGGGACTGTCGCAGAACTGTCACGCCCGCTTTTCATAGTAGGGGCATGTCAGAGGAACCACAGGAATCATCGTGACCGAGACCGTTCTGCCCGCACGGCGCCAAAAGCACATTACCATTGTTTCCGAGACCTTTCCGCCGGAAATCAACGGGGTGGCCAACACCCTCAGGCACCTGTGCCAGGGGTTGATGCAACGGGGGCACCGGGTCAGCGTGGTGCGGCCCCGCCAGCGCCACGAGCACAAGGGCATGGTGCCCAGTGCCGGCCGCGCCCTGTTTAGCCATGAGCATGTGGTCACTGGGCTGCCGCTGCCGGGCTACGCCGACCTGCGCTTTGGCCTGGCCCGCAGCGGCCAATTGCGCCAGCTCTGGCAGACCGACCGGCCGGATGCGATCTATGTGGCCACCCAGGGCCCGCTTGGCATCGCCGCGGTGTCAGCCGCCCGTAAACTGGGCGTGCCGGTGAGTTCCGGATTTCACACCAATTTCCACAGCTACAGCCGCTACTACGGCGTCGGCATGCTGGAACGACTGCTGTGCGCCTACGGCCGCTGGTTCCACAACCGCACGGCGATCACGCTGGTGCCGACTCGAAACATGCAGAAAACCACCGCGGCCATGGGCATAAAACCCACCGGCCTGTGGAGCCGGGGCGTCGACTGCACCCGGTTTGCGCCCCACAAACGGGACCAGGCGCTGCGGGAACGGTGGGGGCTGAAGGCCAACGAGCGCGCCGTGCTCTACGTTGGCCGTCTGGCTCCGGAGAAGAACCTGCGCATGGCGGTGGCCTGCTTCGAGCGCATTCGCGGCCTGCATCCCCAGGCCCGCTTTGTCCTGGTCGGCGATGGCCCCCTGCGCCGCCAGCTGGCCGAGCAGCACCCGGACTACATTTTCTGCGGTACCCAGCGGGGCGAAGACCTTGCCCGCCACTATGCCTCCGGCGACCTGTTTCTGTTCCCGAGCAAGACCGACACCTTCGGCAATGTGGTGCTCGAGGCGATGGCCAGCGGACTTGCCGTGGTGGCCTTCGATGACGGCGCCGCCAGCGAACATCTCCGGCACGAAGAGAACGGCATGAAAGCCGATCTCAATGCGGACGAACACTTTGTCGACGGCGCCCTGCGCCTGGCCGACCAACCGACCCTGCTCAATCGACTACGGGCCCAGGCCCGACTCGACGCCCTCGAGCTGGACTGGAATTCCCAGATCGAACAGTTCGAACAACTGGTTTTCAACCAAACAGCCAGGACCGGATACCATGCCATCAACAACCAAAGCATCTCGCTTCTTTGAACTGGCGGACCAACGGGAGTATGCGTTCTGCCAAGCCATCAACCGTGTCGCCGGCGTGCCCTCGGTACTCGGCTATTTCCGACTGGTCAGCCGCCTGGGTGACGGCTGGTTCTGGTACGGTCTGATCCTGCTGCTGCCCTTTCTCTGGCCGACCCAGGGCCCCGGCCTGGCCCTGTTAATGACCCTGACCGGCCTGACCTGCACCCTCACCTACAAGCTGCTGAAACGCTGGCTGATTCGGGAACGGCCGTTCATCTCCTTTCCCACCATCAATTGCGGCACCCCGCCCCTGGACCGCTACAGTTTCCCCTCCGGCCACACC
>JBPEXK010000130.1:0-11050 GCA_052031745.1 Marinobacter sp.
TTGCGAATGTGGGGCAGGGCGGTGCGCTGGGTTTCCTTGGCGTACTGCAGCAGGCAGCCGGCGGCACAGATGGCGAGGGTCAGGTCCTCGCAGCCAAAACCGGTCAGGTCCCGCACCTGCAACTGCTGGGTGATGACCCGATGCGCAGTATCGGCCTCGAACAGCCAGGGGCCCTGGCGGCGGATGCCGGTGAAACCTTCCAGCACGTCCTCGTAGGGAAAGTCCTCGCTGATCAGGATCTCCGCCGGGCGCAGGCGCTGGAGTTCGCCCTGCAGCGCCTCCAGGCTGTCCTGTTCCGAGACCGCAAAGCGGCCGCTGGAAATGTCCAGGGAGGCAAAGCCGAACTGCTCGCGGTGGCTGTAAATGGCGACCAGCAGATTGTCGCGCCGGTCTTCCAGATAGGCGTCGTCGCTCAGGGTGCCTGGGGTGACAATGCGTACCACCTGGCGCTCCACCGGGCCCTTGCTGGTGGCTGGGTCGCCGATCTGCTCGCAGATGGCGATGGATTGACCAGCCCTTACCAGCCGGGCAATGTAGCCTTCGGACGAATGGAACGGGATGCCGGCCATGGGAATCGGATTGCCGCCGGACTGACCCCGAGCGGTCAGGGTGATGTCCATCAGCTCCGCGGCTTTCTTGGCATCTTCGTAAAACAGCTCGTAAAAGTCCCCCATCCGGTAGAACACCAGTTCATTGGGGTGCTGGCCCTTGATCTTGAGGTACTGCTGCATCATGGGCGTGTGCTTGGAAAGATCGGTCTGAGCTGCTGACATGAAGGGTCCGGATTGCCTTGCTTTGGATGAAGGCGGGAATTGTAAGAAAATAACGCTCGGGATGAAACGAAGGAGGACACAATGGGCACTGCGGATCAGGATCTGTTCGATGCGGGTGAGCGCCTGGGCGAACTGCTCGCGCAGCAGGGACGTATGATCGCCACAGCTGAGAGCTGCACCGGCGGCTGGGTGGCCAAGGCACTGACCGATAAAGCCGGCTCTTCCAACTACGTACTCGGTGGGCTGGTGACCTACAGCAACGACGCCAAGGTGGCTTTGTTGGGGGTTACGCCCAAGTCCCTGGATGAGCACGGCGCGGTCAGTGAACCGGTGGTGCGTGAGATGGTGGCCGGCGCCCTGGCGGCAACCGGTGCCGAAGTAGCGGTCGCCATCAGCGGCGTTGCCGGGCCGGGCGGCGGCAGTGATGACAAGCCGGTGGGCACCGTGTGGTTCGCCTGGGGTTGTGATCCGGCTTCCACAGTGGCCGTGGTTCAGCAGTTCCAAGGTGACCGGGACCAGGTCCGTCGGCAGGCGGTGCTGTTCGCGCTGCAGGGTGTCGAGGCCTATCTGTCGGAGTCTGTTTCCGGCTCATGACAGGGTCGGACACCGGGGTTGTCGGCGGCGCCGAAGGGGAGTGTGAGATTCCCGAAACGGGGGGTTGGTCTCCCTTTCCGGTTATGTTTTAATACTGTTCAAATATACAGGGAATATACAGTGCTTCGCTGGTTCTATTCCCATCCATAATTTCGCGACTGGTATTGGGTAGTTCCGGTCGTTTCGGCGACAGAGGGTTTTACACTGATGGAAGACAACCGCAAGAAAGCATTGAACGCAGCGCTGAGCCAGATTGAGCGTCAATTCGGTAAGGGCGCCGTAATGAAGATGGGCGATCAGCCCCGTGAAGCCATTCCTGCGGTCTCCACCGGTTCCCTCGGGCTGGATGTGGCCCTCGGCATTGGCGGCCTGCCTTACGGCCGTATCGTCGAAATCTATGGTCCGGAGAGTTCCGGTAAAACCACGCTGACCCTGCAGGTGATTGCCGAAGCCCAGAAGCAGGGCAAGACCTGCGCCTTCGTGGACGCCGAGCACGCCCTTGATCCGGTCTACGCCGAGAAGCTGGGCGTAAACGTGGACGACCTGCTGGTGTCCCAGCCGGACACCGGTGAGCAGGCGCTGGAAATCGCCGACATGCTGGTACGCTCCAACGCCATCGACGTGATCATCGTCGACTCGGTGGCGGCACTGACGCCGAAGGCCGAAATCGAAGGTGAGATGGGCGACAGCCACGTTGGCCTGCAGGCCCGCCTGATGTCCCAGGCCCTGCGTAAGCTGACCGGCAACGTTAAACACGCCAACTGCCTGATGGTGTTCATCAACCAGATCCGGATGAAGATCGGCGTGATGTTCGGCAGCCCCGAGACCACCACCGGTGGTAACGCCCTCAAGTTCTACTCCTCCGTACGCCTGGACATCCGCCGCATCGGCTCCGTCAAGGACGGTGACGAGGTGGTCGGTAACGAAACCCGGGTGAAAGTGGTCAAGAACAAGGTCTCGCCGCCGTTCCGCCAGGCCGAGTTCCAGATCATGTACGGCAAGGGCATCTACCACATGGCCGAGGTTCTGGACATGGGCGTGAAAGAAGGCTTCGTGGACAAGTCCGGTGCCTGGTACGCCTACAACGGCGACAAGATCGGCCAGGGCAAGGCCAACGCCTGCAAGTTCCTGGAAGAGAACCTGGATATGGCTCACGAGATCGAAGCCAAGGTCCGTGACAAGCTGATGCCGAAGCCGGAGAAGAAGGAAAAGGCAGAGGCGCCGGCCGAAGCGAACGGCGAGCTGCTGTAACACCGGCAGCCACCAAGGAGGGGAGGAGTATGACCGGCAAAAAGCAGCTGCTGATTGTGAGTCATGCGCCTTCCCCGAATACCCTTCGCCTGCGGGAGGCCGTGTGCGAGGGGGCATGCCACGAGGACATCGGCAACGTCGATGTGATCGTGCGCGCACCGCTCGAGGCAGGCCCGGAAGACGTCCTGGCCTGCGACGCCATCATCCTCGGTACCACCGAAAATCTCGGCTACATGAGTGGCGCGCTGAAAGACTTCTTTGACCGCAGCTACTACCCCTGCCTGGAGAAAACCCAGGGCCTACCCTTCGCTTACTACATCCGCGCCGGCCATGACGGCACTGGCACCCATCGGGCGATCGAGTCCATCACTACCGGCCTGCGCTGGCGCCGGGTTCAGGACCCGTTAATCTGTCGCGGGGAATTCCAGGAGAGTTTCTTGGATCAGTGCCAAGAGCTGGGCCTGTACGTCGCAGCCAGCCTGGATGCCGGGCTGATTTAGCCCGAGCTGACGCTTATGCCGGGTTAACTGGCAAAACGGTTGTAAAAGCCTTCGATCCGCGACAGCGCATTGTCCACCGTGCGGGAATAACCTTTCTTATCCAGGCAGTAACTGAACTGCATACTCACCCGGTAGCCGGTCTGGAATGGCTGGCATTCGACTACCTTGGCACCCACCCGGGACTGCCGGATGTATTTGCCGGCGAAGTCCATAAATAGGCGAGCGCCGGGGTCCACCGGCCTGGGACAGAGCACGGCCATGCCATAGCGGTTCAAATCCAGGCAGGTGACCGCTGTGGCCTGCTTGCCCCGACCGAAAAAACCGCGCTCCCGTAGACGAACCTGTAGGCAAGAGGCTGGATAGCGATCCTTGATTCTGCGATCTGAGGAATCATTCGCCATAAAAATGCGTCCCTCGCTTGTCTTGTCTGTTGTTCTTGGCCGACCGTCTTCCATGGAAAGGTGGCCGGGAGGAGAAGTTTAGTTGCGCCGGCGCTGCCTGAAAAATGACCGGTGGCGAAAATGTGAACTGTGTGGCACTTCGGTAAGGGCCTGCCATGTCGGCAGAAATCTTCGAGCCAGACGCGACAGTCGGCGCTGCAGAATCTACAATGACCGGCCAATGATTCAACCGTTACAGGACCGTACCTTGAAGTCACTGTCTCTGCACCAGCTCTACAAAGCCTGTGTTCTGAAAGATCTCCCGTTTAAAACCACGCGACAGCTGGAGCCGCTGGCTGAGATCGTGGGCCAGAACCGGGCCCAGGAAGCCGTCCGGTTTGCCCTCGCCATGCCCCACGGGGGCTACAACGTATACGCAGTGGGGCGGAACGGACTGGGCAAGCGCACCATGATGCTGCGCTACCTGGAGCATCATGTGGATACCCAGCAGCAGAGTCATGACTGGTGCTACGTTGCCAATTTCGAGGAGCCGCGGGTGCCGAAGCTGCTGCAGCTGCCGGCAGGCAAGGGCACCCAGCTCAAGCAGGACATGGAAAAGCTGATGAGCCGGCTGGTGAAGGTGATTCCCCAGACCTTCGACAGCGACAGCTTCCTCGAGCGCTCCGAACAGCTCAAGAACGAATACGGCAAGATGCAGGAAGACGAGCTGGAAAAGGTGGCGGCCCAGGCTCGACGGAAAAAAGTCAGCCTGACGGTGTCGACACCCGGTGGTTACCGCCTGGTGGCCATGAATGGCGACGAACCGCACACCGCTGAATCCTTCCAGGCCCTGACCGAAGCCCAGCGCGACAAGTTCGAGGACGTCATCAATCAGTTGGAGAAGAAGCTGAGGCAGGCACTGCGCAAACTGGCTGACTGGGAGCAGGAATACGCCGACAAGCAGCAGGCTCTGAACACCGAGACCCTGGAGGGCATCGCCGGGCATCAGCTCGACGAGCTGAAGGAAAAGTACAGCGATCTCCCGGAAGTTGTTGCCTATTTCGAGGCGGTTCGTTCGGATTTGGCGGAAAATCTCGACATTTTCCTGGATGACGACGATGAGCAGGCCGCCATTGCCTATGCCTCACTCGACAAGAAGATGCCGCGCCGCTACCTGGTCAATAACCTGGTGCACCAGAAGACCAACGAGGTGCCGGTGGTGGTGGAAGACAACCCCAACTACCACAATCTGTTTGGCTACGTGGAAAACGTTACCTACAAGGGCACGGTGTTCACCGACTTCTCCCTGATCCGGCCCGGCAGTCTGCATCGCGCCAACGGTGGCTACCTGCTGATGGATGCGATCAAGGTGCTGGAACAACCCTACGTGTGGGATGGGCTGAAGCGGGCCCTGCGTTCACGCTCGATCCAGATCAACTCCCTGGAGCGGGAGCTGACCCTGTCCGGTGCCATTTCCATCGAACCGGAAGCCATGCCGCTGGACGTCAAGATTGTGCTGTTCGGCGATCGTGAAACCTGGATGCTGCTGCAGGAATACGACTCCGAATTCGCCGAGCTGTTCCGGATCACCGCCGATTTCGAGAACGAGATGTATCGCTCGGACGACAGTCAGCTGCTGTACGCGAAGTTTATCGCCAGCCTGGTGAGCGAAAAGAAGCTGCTGCACTGCACCAATAAGGCGGTGGCCCGGGTGATCGAGCACAGCGCCCGCATGGCCGAGCATCAGGATCGCCTGTCCCTGCACGCCGCGGACATCGCCAACCTGCTGCGGGAATCCGACTTCTGGGCGCGCCAGGCTGGTGCCAAGATGATTCAGGACGTGCACGTGGAGCGGGCGCTGGAAAGCGCCAAGTACCGTAGCAGCCGCATCCGCGACCAGCTCTACGATTCCATTCGCGACGGTTCCACCCTGGTGTCCACCGAGGGCAGTTGCGTCGGGCAGGTGAACGCCCTGTCGGTGCTGTCCACCGGCGGTTTCGAGTTTGGTCTGCCCAACCGGGTGACCGCAAGCTGCTATTATGGCGATGGCGCGGTGATGGATATCGAGCGCGACGCCAAGCTGGGCGGCAACATCCACTCCAAGGGCGTGATGATTCTCAGCTCCTGGCTGGCGTCCCATTTCGCCGTGACCGACCCCATGCACCTGTCGGCCAGCCTGACCTTCGAGCAGAACTACGGCGAGGTCGACGGTGACAGTGCCTCCCTGGCTGAGCTGTGCGCGCTGATTTCTGCCCTGGCGCAGGTTCCGGTGCGCCAGGACCTGGCCCTTACCGGGTCGGTCAACCAGTTCGGCGAAGTTCAGCCCATTGGCGGGGTGAACGAGAAAGTCGAAGGCTTTTTCGCCACCTGCGAGATCAAGGGCGAACTGACCGGTACCCAGGGCGTGATCGTACCTACTACCAACGTGCAGAACCTGATGCTGGACAGCCAGGTGGTGCAGGCGGTGCGCGAGGGCCGGTTCGCGGTTTATGCGGTCAGTCATCTGGAGGAGGCGGTAACCCTGCTGCTGGGAATGCCCGCCGGCAAGGCCGACGACAAGGGCAGGTACCCGAAGCAGAGTGTTTTTGGCATTATTCAACAAAGACTTGAGACAATGCGTGAGCACGAGCGCCAGGAACAGAACCGCGACGACCACAAAGATCCGTCAATCCACTGACCGGACACCATAAGAAATCGGACAGGAGAGTACACACAGATGACTGATATCCAGCAGACCGTATACGTTGTTGAGGACGATGAGGCGGTTCGTGATTCACTGGAGCTGCTGCTGAAATCGGACGGCAAGCCGGTGCAAACCTTTGAAAGTGCGACTGACTTTCTCAAGGATTACTCCGACAAGATGGCCGGCTGCATCGTGCTGGATATCCGCATGCCGGGCATGGACGGCATGGAGCTGCAGAAGAAGCTCAACGACAAGCACTCGATCCTGCCGATTATCTTCGTGACCGGTCACGGTGACGTGCCCATGGCGGTGGACGCGATGAAAGAAGGGGCGGTGGATTTTATCCAGAAGCCGTACCGGGAAGAGGCGCTGCTGGAGAAGATCGAAGCGGCACTGTCCCAGGACCTGGAGCAGCGCAAGACCCTGGATGAAAAACAGGAGATTATCCGCCGGGTTAAGAGCCTGACGCCGCGGGAGCACGAGATCATGGACCGGATGATTGCCGGTCAGGCCAACAAGGTCATTGCCATCGAGCTCGAGATCAGCCAACGCACGGTGGAGATTCACCGATCTCGAGTCATGCACAAGATGGGCACCCACTCATTGGCGCACCTGGTGCGTATGGTCTTGTCCGTAAAGGACCTTATCGACGCCCGTTGATCCTGTCGGCATCATAATCTGACGTTTCCAACCGGCTCCCTTTTTATGACTGAAGTTGTCAGCGAGAACTCGGAGGTGACGGTTCTGCTCGTGGATGATAATCCGCAGAACCTCAAAGTCCTCTATGAGACCCTGAAGGACAAAGGCTATCGGCTGCTGATTGCCAATGAAGGCCAGAAGGCACTGGACCTCGCCCATCGGCACCAGCCGGAGGTGATCCTGCTGGACATCATGATGCCTGACATGGACGGCTACGAGGTGTGCGAGCGCCTGAAAGCCGACCGGGCAACGTCAGACTGTGCCGTGGTCTTTCTGTCGGCCCTGGACGACCTCCAGGCCAAGGTCAAAGGCTTCTCCCTCGGGGGCGCCGACTACATTTCCAAACCCTTCCAATCCCTTGAGGTGATTGCTCGGGTCAAAACCCATGCCCGGGTGATTCGCCTTGAACGGGAGCTGCAGGCTCGCAATCGTGAGCTCCAGGGTGACCAGACCCGTATCCTCAATTCCATCAGCGAGGGTATCTACGGCCTGGACGAAAACGGTGTTATTGAATTCGCCAACCCGGCCGCCGCGCTGATCATGCGCAGCCCGGTGGAAGAGCTCATCGGCCGGAACTTCTTCGAGACCCATTTCAGCACCTGTGCCGACGGCCAGGACGGTTTGCCCGGTCACACCACCTGTCGCCAGGGAGTCGCAGAAAACCAGCGCAACATTCGCATGCTGCGGATGGACGGCACCAGTTTTCCGGCCGAATACCGTTCCACGCCCAAGCTCGACAACGAGGAGCTGCACGGCGCCGTGGTGGTGTTTGATGACATCACCGCCGAGCTGGCCAACGAGGCCGCTCTGGAAGAGGCCCGGGAGATGGTGCAGGAGCAGCGGGATCAACTGGCCCACGCCTCCCGCCTGACCACCATGGGCGAAATGGCCGCCGGATTCGCCCACGAAGTGAATCAGCCGCTCACCGCCATTACCAACTACGCCCGCGTGTCCAAGCGGATGATGGCGAAAGAGCAGCCGGACCTTGGCCTGTTGGCGGAAACCCTGGACAAGATCGAGGCGCAATCCCATCGCGCCAGTGAGATCATTCGCCGCATTCGCCGGTTTATGAAGAAGCCGGCCACCGGTAAGGAAGTGATTTCGGTACCGACCCTGCTGGAAGATACCCGCCAGTTTGCCGAAGTGGACATGCGCAACAACGAGGGCGGTATCGAGTTGGCGGTGCCGGACAACTTGCCCGAGGTAATTGCGGACCCGATCCAGGTCCAGCAGGTTGCCCTGAACCTGATTCGCAATGCCCTTGAGGCCACCCGCAGTGCCGGTGCCTCCACGCCGGTGGAGGTGAGTGCCGAACTGCTGGGCGCCAGCTGCGTGCGGGTGCAGGTCCGGGATCATGGCATCGGCCTGCCGGACGATGCCGAAGACAAGCTGTTCCTGCCGTTCTACACCACCAAGGACGAGGGCATGGGCATAGGCCTGGCAACCTGCCGGTCGCTGATCCAGGCCCAGGGCGGTGATATTGGCTTTGAGCGACCCGAGGGCAAGGGCGCCTGCTTCTACTTCACTCTGCCGGTTGCCGGCGCGACCGGGGCACCCTGCGCCCCCGACGAGTCTGCTCAGCCCGAGTAGGCTCAAAGCCCTTCATGTCAGCCAGTCGATGCGCCCGCTCAAATGGGGCGCATCGCCTTTGGCGTTCAACACCTGAAAGTCCCAACCCTTGGCGCCCGTGCGCCAGTCCAGTTGCGCGGTGCCCGGCAGGAGCAGCGGTTTCTTGAACTGGCAGCTGATGCGCATGGGCCGGGACTGCCAGTCCTCCTGTTGTTCCAATAGTGCAATCGCTTGAGCCTTGGTCCACATGCCGTGGGCGATGGCCCGGGGAAAGCCAAAGGCCCGGGCGCTGAGCGCGTGCATATGAATGGGGTTGCGATCGCCAGATACCCCTGCGTATCGCCGGCCGATGGCTTCCGGCGCGGAAAAGCTCTGGCTGTTTGGGTAGCGTACCAGCTCCGGTGGCGCCGCTTTCTGAACGCTGCCCGCCGCTTTCCCCGTTGGTGCCCGAAACAGAGTGATGCTTGATTCCTCCCACACCAATTGGCCGGCCGCGTAGGCCTCGGTTACCAGGTCAAACTCCAGGCCCTTGTCAGTCTCTTGTCGGTCGCCCAGTCGAACCCGCAGGTCCAGGTTCTCGCCCCGGCCAATAGGGCGGTGCTGGGTAATGCTGTTGCGCAGGTGTACCAGGCCGAGCAGTGGCATGGGAATGCGGGGGTCGGTCAGCAGCCGCAGGTGCAGGGGGAACGCCATCACGTGGGGCCAGGTGGTGGGCACCCGGGTGCGAGTTCGAAACCCGCACACCGACTCGTAGCGGGGTAGAGTCGCGGTCGCGGTACTGGCGCCCAGCAGTTCCACCGACAGCTGTGGCAGCTCCAGGTCGCCGTTGTTACTGGCTTTTTTGGATTTCAACGCCTTGGCATACAGCGGCAGCAGGCGTGGTGGCTGCCGCTTGTAGATCAGGGTCTCTGGCATGTCTCGGGTCTCCCAGCTCGGTGGTGTCTTGTTATTGGTCCTGTGGGTATCAACTCGTATTTCCAAACGGATACGTCTGTGCGTCCGTGGCCTGATATGCTCTAATACCAGACGTTAGCCTGCGAACTTTCAAATTACAGGTTTCAACTCTGGCAAATATAGCCGGATCAGGCATTGACCCGGCCTGCGGCGGTCTTTGTCCGGTGGGTCAAAGTAGGATTTGATAAATAAGAAAAGCGGGATCTTATGCAGGAACTTCGTGACGCGGGAGTGATGTTGCGCCTGATTTATGAGGCGATGAAGCGAAAGGGCGTTGATACCGATGCAATCTTTAACCGCCTGGGTGTCGACGAGAAGTACGTTTACACAGAGCAGTTACGGACCCCCCACAGTGCCCAGCTCTACTTCTGGCAAGCAGTGGAGGAAGTGTCGGGGGACCCGGATATCGGTCTGCATCTGGGCCAGCTACTGCCCGCATACAAGGGCCAGGTACTGGAATACCTGTTCCTGAGCAGCCCGACGTTCGGCGAGGGGTTGCGCAGGGCGCAGAACTACCAGCGCCTGCTCAGCGACGCCGCCAATACCGACTTCTTTATCGACGGCGACGACGCCTGCATGGTGCTTGATGCCGCCTCCGATGAGGTTAGCCGGCTCAAACATTTCAACGAATGTTTCGTGCAGGGCGTGATCATCTTCTTCCGCTCCATTACCGAGGGGTCGTTTTATCCGTCCCGGGTGGAGTTTGAGCACGAGCGCAAAGACGGCCAGGAGCACGTCGCCGAGATCCTGGGCTGCGACGTGGTGTTCGGGGCGGACGAGAATCGGCTGTACTTCCCCGCGAAGCTCTTGGCTCATCCGTCGCCACACGCCGAACCGGAATTGCTGGACCTGCATGAGCGCTTCGCCAGCGAACAGGTCGCCCGGCTGGAGAAGCGCGACATTGTCGGCCAGGTCGAGCGCATCGTGGCCGAACTGCTGGACAGTGGCGAGGTGACCCTGGATGCGGTCGCCGAGCGTCTCGATATCAAGCCGCGCACCCTGCGCACTCGCCTGACCGAGGCCGAGACCAGCTTTAATCAGGTGTTGGCGGATTTCCGTTACCGTCTGGCGCGCCAGCTGCTGGCCACCACTGATGAGTCCATCGACGAGATCGTGTATCTGACCGGATTTTCCGAGCCCAGTACCTTTTACCGGGCGTTCAAGCGCTGGTCGAACATGACCCCCATCGAGTATCGCAAGACCGCGCAGGGCAAGGATGCGATGGTCGAGGCGATGTAGCAAATCCGGATTCCGGATCTTTTTTTCGGAAAGTTTGGAAAAAGCGTTGACATAAAAAAGGGCGTCTATATAATGCGCCCTCGTTGTCACAGAGCACTCACACCCTTGAGTGCGCTGCCCGCCACGGGCTGAATGCGATAACCAACGCGGAGCGGTAGTTCAGCTGGTTAGAATACCGGCCTGTCACGCCGGGGGTCGCGGGTTCGAGTCCCGTCCGCTCCGCCATTTTTTCCCTCCCTTGTCTTATTTCTCCTTTTTTTGTTTTGTCATCTGGCTGTCACAGCTTTACTGCATCCTGTCTGCTCACCCATTTTTCTTGAGCGGTCTCCAGCCATGCGCGATTACGAAGAAGAATTGATCGAAAGCCAGTTTGAAGAATTTGATGACGACGAAGGCTTCGACGACGCC
>JBPEXK010000131.1:0-4106 GCA_052031745.1 Marinobacter sp.
CTTCTTCTTACCCGCCTGCACAACACAGTCATCCCCGGCAACAAAAAGACGCTCACCATCGAACTGGGCACCATCAACAAACACCGCACCCCGACCGAGAACATCACGGGCCGCCGCGCCATTCTTTACCAAACCAGCGAGACGAAGAACGGCAGCCATCGGCATTTCCGCCTTACCTTCCAACGACACCTCTACAGTAGGTACATTGTCAGGGATCTCGCCAAGCGCCACCCGGTTACCCGCAGACTTGTGCGCCGTCTTCGCCGCTTCCTCATCATGGAAGCGAGTGATGATTTCTTCCGCCAGCACCTTCTTATAGTCCTGCGGATTGGCACCACCTTCTACTGCTTTCCGGAACTCGGCCACCTCCGCCAGCGGCCGGAAGCTCAACAGCTCGAAGTAACGCCACAACAACTGATCCGGCATAGACAGCAGCTTGGTGTACATCTCACCCGGCGCGTCATTGACTCCGACATAGTTGCCCAGGGACTTGGACATCTTCTGCACACCATCCAAACCTTCCAGGATCGGCATGGTCAGAATAGCCTGCGGAGTCTGACCGTAGTGCTTCTGCAGAATACGCCCCATCAGTAGATTGAACTTCTGGTCGGTACCGCCGAGCTCCACGTCCGCTTCCAGGGCCACGGAGTCATAGCCCTGAACCAGCGGGTACAGGAATTCGTGGATCGCGATGGACTGCTCAGCGGCGTAGCGCTTGTGGAAGTCATCCCGCTCCAGCATCCGAGCCACGGTGTACTGGCCGGCCAGCTTGATCATGTCGGCCGCACCCATCTTGCTCATCCACTCGGAGTTGAACACCACTCGGGTTTTCGCCGGGTCGAGGATCTTGAACACCTGCTCTTTATAGCTAACGGCGTTTTCCGCCACCTGCTGCTCAGTCAACGGCGGACGGGTTGCACTTTTACCTGTGGGGTCGCCGATCATGCCGGTGAAGTCGCCGATCAGGAACAGCACCTCGTGGCCCAGGTCCTGGAACTGCCGCAGCTTATTGATCAGAACCGTGTGCCCTAAATGCAGGTCCGGCGCCGTGGGATCAAAACCAGCCTTGATTCGAAGCGGGCGACCTTCCTTTAACTTCTCAACCAACGCTTCTTCCGGAATGAGCTCGTCAACGCCGCGCTTGATTATCGCCAACGCTTCATCAATAGATGCCATGAACAACACGTCCCCAGTTATTGCCTAGATGGATTCTGTCAGTTACAGACTTCAACAAAAGAAATCTGTGAGTTACCCACACTCCTGATACAGTGGAATCGTTCAGTTTTTGAGCAGATTCAACCAAACAGGGCCGCGTAGTATAACAATGCCGCCCCAAGAAATCCGGAGGATGGAACAGCAACCGTAATGTTCCACGCTGTCCCGCATGCATTTTATACGGTAATCTGTGTGTCTTTACTTGAACAACAGCTTTAATTAGGTAGTTCAACCTACCGGAATACCGATTAAAACGGGTGCGATAAGTGCTAAAAATGTTTCCCAAAACACACCTAACCATCGCCGCCGCTGCAACCGTGGTGGTGGCCGCCGCCATTTTAATGAGTCCCAGTGGCGATGTGGAAGCCAAGCGCATGTCCTACACGCTGGACCTGGAACAGGGCTCGGTGTCGGAAAACGGCTCCGCCACTCCGACAACGCCCGAAGCACCTACTGAGGTAGCGGTCGCAGAACCGGCGCCAGCAGCAGCGCCAAAGGCGGAAGTCGCCGAGGTAGCACCGGCGCCAGACGTCAGCGCTGAACCAGAGCTGGATTGGCAGAGCTTCAAGATCAAATCCGGCGACACCCTGTCTTCGCTGTTCGGCAAAGCCGGGTTTAACGACGGCATCATGCTGTCCGTGATTCACGGTGACGGCGAAGCCGACAAGGTACAGCGCCTGTATGCCGGTGAGTCCATTCGCTTCGGCACCAACCAGGACGGTGAGCTGGCCGCTATCGAGTTGCAGCGCAGCCTGCTGGAATCCCTGAAAATCACCAAGACCGACGACGGCTATGCCGGCGAAACCGTGATCCGTGAGCCGGAGGCCCGGCCTGCGTTCGCTTCCGGCACCATCGACGGCTCCCTTTACCTGGCAGCGCGCGATGCCGGATTGAATGACCGGCTGACCATGGAACTGGCCGGCATTTTCGGTTGGGCCATCGATTTCGTGTACGACGTTCGCAAGGGCGACCAATTCGAGGTGGTGTACGAAGAGCTCTACCTGGATGGCGAAAAGTTCGACACCGGCCGCATTCTGTCGGCGCGGTTCGTCAATCGTGGCGAGGATAATGTCGCACTGCTGTACACCGACAGTAACGGTGACAGCGACTATTACGCTCCGAACGGCAAGAGCATGCGCAAGGCGTTCCTGCGCACCCCGATCAACGCGCGGGTGTCCTCGCCGTTCAACCTGCAGCGGCGCCATCCGGTGCTCGACGTGGTTCGGCCCCACGAGGGCACCGACTATGGCGCGCCCACCGGAACGCCGATCAAGGCCGCTGGCGCCGGTCGGGTTCGCTTTGCCGGCTGGAAAGGTGGCTATGGCCGTACCGTGATTCTGCAGCACGGCGACAACATCACCACCCTGTACGCGCACATGAGCCGGCTGGGCAAGGGCATCAAGAATGGCACCCGGGTAAAACAGGGTGAAACCATTGGCTATGTTGGCTCCTCGGGCATGGTGACCGGGCCGCACCTGCATTACGAGTTCCGGGTTAACGGAACGCCGCGTAACTCCCGCACCGTGAAGCTCCCTGATGCCAAGCCGATACCGGCGTCGGAGATGGCGCGCTTCAAGCAGTTCACCGAGCAGCGGCTGGCGCAATTCGACGGATTTCGCGAGAACTTTCAGCAACTTGCTCTAGCATCGGAAGAATAATCAGCATGGAAGCCTGGATCGGGCTGATGTCCGGCACCAGCATGGACGGCATAGACGCCGTGCTGGTGTCGTTCGACGGTCAGTCGATGGAAGTGCACGGCACTCGCATCCTGAACTACCCCGACAACCTGCGCCACCGCCTGTTGGCGGTGAGCCAAAATCAGGGCACCCCGGACGAGGTTGGCGAACTCGACACCCTGGTCGGCTCGCTGTTCGCCGACGCCGCCTGCCAGCTGATCGACTCCTCAGACATACCCCGCAATGCGATCCGCGCGATCGGCAGTCACGGTCAGACCATCCGGCATCAACCCTCAGGGTTTGCGCCCTTCTCCATGCAGATTGGCAACCCCTCGGTCATTGCCGAGAAAACCGGCATTACCACCATCGCCGATTTCCGCCGTCGGGACATGGCGGCTGGCGGCCAGGGTGCGCCCCTGGTGCCCGCGTTCCACAAGGCGTTCTTCCGCTCCGACACTGAGGACCGGTGCATACTGAACCTGGGCGGCATCGCCAACATCACCTGGATTCCCGCCGACAGCGACCAGCCGGTGACCGGATTCGATACCGGCCCGGCCAATGCACTGATGGATGCCTGGTGCCTGAGCCAGACCGGCCTACCCTACGATGCCGATGGCCACTGGGCCGAGGAAGGCCAGGTTAACCGGGCGCTGCTGCACGACATGCTCTCGGACGCCTACTTTTTCCGCAAAGCCCCCAAGAGCACCGGTAAAGAAAGATTCAATCTGGACTGGGTGAAGACCATGATGCGCCGACACCCGGATCTGCCGGCGGCGGACGTGCAACGTACGCTCCTGCAATTGACCGTGGACAGCGTGGTGCAGCAGTTGCCGGAAGTGCCGTCGATGACCGTGTTCGCCTGCGGCGGCGGCACCCGGAATCCGGTGCTGATGCGCGAACTGGGGCTGGCCCTGAATCCCATGTCGCTGGCGGTGACCAGTGAGCTCGGGCTTACACCCCAATGGGTAGAACCGGTGGCGTTTGCCTGGCTTGCGCAGCAGGCGCTGGAGGGGGAAGCCGGCAATCTGCCGGAGGTCACCGGTGCACGGGGGCCCCGCATTCTCGGCGCCGTTTATCCAGCCTGAGCCCGGCTGGTGACTCACACTGACCCGTGCCTTTAGAAGAAGTCAGGCACAAAAAAGGAGAGCCCAGGCTCTCCTTTTTCATTAGCGGAACTCGACTGAGTGGCTCGATCAGATCGAGAACGAGCTACCG
>JBPEXK010000132.1:0-8990 GCA_052031745.1 Marinobacter sp.
ACGTCCACCACCTTGGTGACGTCGAGATTGGCTTTCTCGGCAAAATGCAGGGCTTCCGACAGTCCCTGGACCAGCCCGGCAATGGCGATCTGGTTGACCATCTTGGTCTTCTGGCCACTGCCCACCGGGCCCAGGAGGGTGACAGCGCGGGCGTAGTGGTCGATCAGCGGCTTGGCTTTCTCGAAAGCGGTGTCGTCGCCGCCGCACATCACCGTCAGTTTGCCGTTCTCGGCGCCTTGCTGGCCGCCGGAAATGGGCGCGTCGATGAATCCTTGCTGGCGGCCTGCGGCCGCGACGGCCAGGCGTTCGGCCACGTCCGCCGTGGCGGTAGTGTGGTCGATTAGCACGGCACCTTCTTTGGCGTTGGCGATGATGCCGTTTTCACCCTCATAGACCTCGATCAGATCCTTGTCGGCGCCGACGCAGGTCATCACGAAATCCGCACCTTTCACGGCTTCCGCGACGGTGTCGAAAGCCTGGCCCGGGTAGTCCTTGGCCCATTGCTCGGCCTTGGCGTTGGTGCGATTCCAGACCCGAACATCAAGGCCTGCTTTGGCGAGATGGCCTGCCATGGGGTAGCCCATTACCCCCAATCCGATAAAGCTGACGGTGACAGTCATGAAGGGTATCTCCCGTTTCTGGTGGTTGTTGTTGGCTTGCCGGCGTTCCCACAGGCATGACTCTAGACACTACCACAGGCGCCGGTATTACTCGCGGTCGACCTTGGTCGTGCAACTGGCCATAAAAAAAGGCCGCTGATATCAGCGGCCTTTTTCGATTGCTCCCCAAAAGAGAGCGGGGGACTTACTTGGTCGGGTAATCCCGGGCGTCGGAGCCGGTGTACAGCTGGCGCGGACGGCCGATGCGGTAGTTGCCGCTGACCATCTCGTTCCAGTGGGAGAACCAGCCGATGGTGCGGGACATCGCGAAGATGACCGTGAACATCGAGGTCGGAATGCCGATAGCCTTCAGGATGATGCCGGAGTAGAAGTCCACGTTCGGGTACAGCTTGCGCTGGACGAAGTATTCGTCTTCCAGGGCAATCTTCTCCAGGCGCTGGGCGATCTTCAGCAGAGGATCGTTCTCCAGGCCGAGCTCGGTCAGAACTTCGTGCGCGGTCTTGGCCATTACCTTGGCGCGCGGGTCGAAATTCTTGTACACCCGGTGGCCGAAGCCCATCAGGCGGAAAGGATCGTCCTTGTCTTTGGCCTTGGCAATGAACTTCTCGATGTTGGCCTCGTCGCCAATCTCCGCGAGCATGTCCAGTACCGCTTCGTTCGCGCCGCCGTGGGCCGGGCCCCAGAGAGCAGCGATGCCGGAGGCGATGCAGGCGTAGGGGTTGGCGCCGGTGGAGCCAGCCAGGCGAACGGTGGAAGTCGAGGCGTTCTGCTCATGGTCCGCGTGCAGGATGAAGATCTTGTCCATGGCCTTGGCCAGAACCGGGTTCGGCTTATATTCCTCGCACGGAACGCCAAACATCATCTGCAGGAAGTTCTCGGAGTAGGACAGGTCGTTACGCGGGTACATGAACGGCTGACCAAGGCTGTACTTATAACACCAGGCCGCAATCGTTGGCATCTTGGCGATCAGGCGGTGGGCGGTAATGTCGCGCTGATGCTCATCGGCCACGTCCATCTGGTCGTGGTAGAACGCAGACAGAGCGCCGACTACGCCACACATGATGGCCATTGGATGCGCATCACGGCGGAAGCCGTTGAAGAAGTTGCGCATCTGGTCGTGCAGCATGGTGTGGTTTTTGATTGTGTCGTGGAACTGCTTGTTCTCTTCAGCAGTCGGCAGCTCGCCTTTCAGCAGCAGGTAGCAGACTTCGAGGTAATCTGAGTGCTCGGCAAGCTGTTCGATGGGGTAACCGCGGTGCAGGAGAACACCGTTGGCGCCGTCGATGTAGGTGATGGCGGATTCGCAGGCCGCTGTGGATACAAAGCCCGGGTCGTAGGTGAAAACGCCTTCCTGGACTAGGCCTCGTACGTCAATTACGTCAGGGCCGACGGTGCCGGAATATACCGGTAACTCAATGGACTTATCACCCACCGAGAGCGTGGCTTTCCTTTCGGTCATGGTGCTCTCCTATCTATCAGCTTGTCAGCTTTTCGGCATTTATAGATGCGCTGGAAGGCGCGTATTATCGCAAAACTGGCGGCAAAATATAGGGCGTTGGCTTTTTTTGTCAATGAAAGAGTCCGGAAATCCCGGTTTTTCAGGCTTGCTGTAAATCAGGGATAACCCACACAGGGATTCACATGGGGTGGAATTGCTTTTGTCAATAGGTCTTATAGCGGTCGAAAGCCCCGGTATTCCGTGCTGGGAGCCGTCTTGCGCGTTTGTAATTAATAGGGGTACTCCTTATAATCCGTAGCCCGGAATCGGGGATATGCCTAGCTCCGGCGCCACTGTGCCGTCGGATTCCGAGTGTATAGTCCTTCCTCCTGAGCCAATCGCGTGCCAGTCTCGTATTGCCACGCGAATCCATATATACCAACCATCCGCAGCCGGTTTTGCCGGACTCGCGGAACCAAGAGAGAGTGTGAGAGCGCTGTGAATAGCAAACGACCAGTAAATCTCGATCTCGGCAAGTTTCATTTTCCGCTGCCAGCCATCACGTCCATCCTGCACCGCATCAGCGGCATCATCCTTTTCGTTGGTGTTGCGTTCATGCTGTATGGGCTTCAGCTTTCCCTGTCCGGGGAAGAGGGCTTCAGTCGCGTTAGTGAATTGCTGGACAGCTTCCTTGCAAAGCTGATTACCTGGGGCATTTTGTCTGCTCTGCTGTACCACCTCGTTGCAGGTATCAAGCACCTGTTCATGGACATGGGCATTGGTGAAGAGCTCGAAAGCGGCCGCCTCGCCTCGAAAATCACCATTGTGGTTTCCGTCATTCTCATCGTTCTGGCAGGAGTTTGGGTATGGGCATGAACAGTGTAACGAACATCGGTCGTAACGGTATTCAGGACTGGATCATCCAGCGCGTTTCCGCGTACGTATTGGCGCTGTACACGTTGTTCCTGCTCGGCTTCTTTATTACTACCGACGTTGACTATCAATCCTGGTCAGCGCTGTTCGATCAGGCGTGGTTCAGAATCTTCACTCTGCTCACGTTGCTGTCGATCGGTGGTCATGCATGGGTTGGGCTATGGACCGTTTCTACGGACTACATCAAATCCGCAGGGCAGCGCATGGCGTTCCAGGCTGCCACTGTCCTGGCGATCTTTGTGTATGTGGTCTGGGGTATTCAGATTATTTGGGGGCTTTAATCGATGTCTAACATAAAGACCATGTCTTTTGATGCGATCGTAATTGGTGGCGGCGGTTCCGGTATGCGAGCTGCGCTCCAGTTGACCGAGTCCGGCATCAACACCGCGTGTATCACCAAGGTGTTTCCGACCCGATCGCACACTGTGTCAGCCCAGGGCGGGATTACCTGCGCCATCGCGAGCGCGGATCCCAACGACGATTGGCGCTGGCACATGTATGACACGGTTAAGGGTGGTGATTACATCGCCGACCAGGATGCCGTTGAGTACATGTGTTCCGTAGGCCCCCAGGCGGTCTTCGAGCTGGAGCACATGGGGCTGCCGTTCTCCCGTACCGAGCAGGGCCGCATCTACCAGCGTCCGTTCGGCGGTCAGTCCAAGGATTACGGTAAGGGCGGTCAGGCTGCCCGTACCTGTGCCGCTGCCGACCGTACCGGTCACGCGCTGCTGCACACCCTGTACCAGGCCAACATCAAAGGCGGCACCACCTTCCTGAACGAGTGGTACGCGGTCGATCTGGTCAAAAACAGCAAAGACGAAGTGGTCGGTGTTGTTGCTATCGAGATCGAGACTGGCGAAGTTGCCTACATCAAGAGCAAGGCAACTGTGCTGGCCACCGGCGGTGCCGGACGTATCTATGCGTCCACCACCAACGCACTGATCAACACCGGTGACGGTATTGGCATGGCGCTGCGTGCGGGTTTCCCGATGCAGGACATGGAGATGTGGCAGTTCCACCCGACCGGTATCCACGGTGCCGGAACGCTGGTGACCGAAGGGTGCCGGGGTGAGGGCGGTTATCTGATCAACTCCGAGGGTGAGCGTTTCATGGAGCGCTACGCGCCCAACGCGAAAGACCTGGCCGGCCGTGACGTTGTCGCCCGCTCCATGGTTATCGAAATCCTCGAGGGTCGTGGTTGTGGTCCGGAGAAAGACCACGTACTGCTGAAGCTGGATCACCTGGGTGAAGAAACCCTGAACCTGCGTCTGCCGGGTATCTGCGAGCTGTCCCGTACCTTCGCCCACGTGGACCCGGTGAAAGAGCCGATCCCGGTTGTGCCGACCTGTCACTACATGATGGGTGGTATTCCGACCAACGTTGGCGGCCAGGCTCTGACCCAGGATGAGAACGGCAAAGACAAGCCAATCCCGGGCCTGTTCGCCTGTGGCGAAGCGGCGTGTGTATCTGTGCACGGTGCTAACCGTCTCGGCGGCAACTCGCTGCTGGACCTGGTGGTCTTTGGTCGTGCGGCGGGTCTGCACATCGAGGAGCAGCTGCGCGGTGGTTTCGAAGTGGACGGTGCCAGCGAAGAAGACATCAAGCGCGCCATGGCTCGTCTGGAGCGCCTGAACAACGCTTCTGAAGGCGAAAGTGTGGCTGAGGTTCGCAAGGACCTGCAGAGCTGCATGCAGCTGTACTTCGGCGTATTCCGTGACGGCAAGAGCATGGAAGAGGGCCTGAAGAAGCTGGAAGCCATCGGTGAGCGTGTTCGCAACACCAAGCTGGCTGACACCAGCAGCGCCTTCAACACCGCGCGCATCGAGGCGCTGGAGCTGGACAACCTGTACGAAGTTGCTCTGGCGACCGCGATCTCCGCGTTCGAGCGTAAAGAAAGCCGCGGCGCTCACGCCCGTAATGACTACACCGAGCGTGACGACGAGAACTGGCTGAAGCATTCCATGTTCTATCCGCTGGAGAAGCGGGTTGGTAAGCGTGACGTGAACTTTGCGCCCAAGACCGTCGACACGTTTGAGCCGAAGGTCCGGACTTACTAAGGGGAGTGTTGAAAATGTTAGTAAGCCTTTATCGTTACAATCCGGAAGCGGACAACGCGCCCTACATGCAGGACGTGGATGTCGAGCTGCCGGAAGGCAAGGATCTGATGGTCCTTGATGTGCTGAACCTCATCAAGGAACGCGACCCTTCCATGGCGTACCGCCGTTCCTGCCGCGAGGGGGTTTGTGGCTCCGACGGCATGAACATGAACGGTAAGAATGGCCTGGCGTGCATCACGCCAGTGTCTCAGGTGGTCAAGAACAACAAGCTGGTGTTGCGCCCGCTGCCGGGTCTGCCGGTTATTCGTGACCTGGTAGTGGACATGAGCCTGTTCTACAAGCAATATGAAAAGGTCATGCCGTACCTGGTGAATGACAACCCGGCGCCAGCCATTGAGCGCCTGCAGTCACCGGAGGATCGTGAAAAGCTCGACGGCCTGTACGAGTGTATCCTCTGCGCCTGCTGTTCCACCTCCTGCCCGTCGTTCTGGTGGAACCCTGACAAGTTCATTGGTCCGGCTGGCCTGCTGCAGGCTTACCGGTTCCTGGCTGACAGCCGGGACACCGCACAGGCCGAGCGCCTGGCCAACCTGGATGACCCGTTCAGCGTGTTCCGCTGCCGGGGTATCATGAACTGCGTTAGCGTCTGCCCGAAAGGCCTGAACCCCACAAGGGCGATCGGCCACATTCGGAACCTCCTGCTGCAAAGGGCAAGCTAAACAGCAGGCTCTGCATTAGACGCTATACTGTCCTGACTAGCTTAGGCACCCCGAAGGCCCTGCAACGACGCAGGGCCTTCAACCAAAGGCTTATAGTCAAAAGTCTTAGCCGGGTGCACACTACGCAGGCCGTGACTGAAGCTTAAAAGGTTGACGCACGGATTGCTGAGTACAAAAACCACCGGGGAATGGAAAACATCCACGTAGGATGTGGTGGCCAATGTCGATCCCGTAAAAACCCGTATTGACTGAGAATTACCCCTGGCCGACCATATCGCGCTCCCCCGCACCAGCCCAAGGTGAGCTATTCAAAATGCACGAAAGCATCATGGAGCAGTTATGGCAGACTTCCCACCTGCAAGGTGGAAATCTAGCCTACGTTGAACAGCTTTTTGAAACCTACCTGACAGACCCCAACGCCGTCCCCGAAGAGTGGAGAAGCTACTTTGACAAGCTTCCCAGCATCGATGGTCACCACGGCCGTGACGTCGTCCACTCCTCCATCCGCGAACAGTTTGAACACATCTCCCGCAACCAGCGTTTTCTGGCCAGCAGTGGCGTACCTGCCAGCGCAACTTCAGATGCGGACCGGAAGCAGATTCGTGTTCTCCAGCTGATCAACGCCTACCGTTTCCGAGGCCACCAGGAGGCCAAGCTTGACCCCCTGGGTGTTTGGGAACGGCCTAAAGTCGAGGATCTCGATCTTTCTTTTCACGAGCTGTCAGACACCGACAGTGATATCGAGTTCCAGACTGGCTCCCTGAATTTTGGCTCCGAGACCATGAAGCTCGGAGACATCGTCGATGGCCTGCGTCGCACTTACTGCGAAAGCATTGGTGCTGAGTACATGCACGTGGTCGACACCCGCATCAAGCGTTGGTTCCAGCAGCGCATGGAACCGGTTCGTTCCCGCCCGGAGTACGAGGAAAAGACTCGTAAGCACCTTCTGGAGCGGCTGACCGCGGCTGAAGGCCTGGAAAAGTACCTGGGTTCCCGCTACCCGGGCGTCAAGCGCTTCGGCCTGGAAGGCGGCGAGAGCCTGATTCCCTGCCTGGACGAGCTGATCCAGCGAGCCGGCTCCTACGGCGCCAAGGAAATCGTTCTTGGTATGGCCCACCGTGGTCGTCTGAACGTGCTGGTTAATACCCTGGGTAAAAACCCGAAAGAACTGTTCGACGAGTTCGAGGGCAAGAAACTGGCGGATTCCGGTTCCGGTGACGTGAAGTACCACCAGGGCTTTTCCTCCAACGTCATGACTCCGGGCGGCGAAGTCCACTTGGCCATGGCCTTCAACCCGTCGCACCTGGAGATCGTGTCGCCGGTAGTTGAGGGTTCTGTGCGAGCCCGTCAGACTCGCCGGGATGACAACGACGGTACCCAGGTGGTACCGATCATCATGCACGGTGATGCCGCGTTCGCAGGCCAAGGCGTGGTGATGGAAACCTTCCAGATGTCCCAGACCCGGGGCTATGGCGTTGGCGGTACCATCCACATCGTCATCAACAACCAGGTTGGTTTCACCACCAGCAAGCAGGAAGACGCGCGTTCCACCGAATACTGCACCGACGTCGCCAAGATGGTTCAGGCGCCGATCCTGCACGTGAATGCGGATGACCCGGAAGCGGTCATGTTCGCCACCCAGATGGCGATGGACTACCGCAACGAGTTCAAGAACGACGTAGTCATCGACCTGGTGTGCTACCGTCGCCGCGGCCACAACGAGGCCGACGAGCCGGCAGCTACCCAGCCGAAGATGTACGAGAAGATTCGCAAGCTGAAGACCACGCGTAATCTGTATGCTGAAAAGCTGGTTTCCGAAGGTGTGATCACCGAGGAAGAAGCCAAGCAGATGGAAAACGACTACCGTGACGCCCTCGATGACGGCGAGCACGTGGTCAAATCCCTGGTCAAGCAGCCGAACAAAGAACTGTACGTGGACTGGACCCCGTACCTGGGCCACGAGTGGACCGCCAAGTGCAAGTCCAGCGTTGCCCTGAAGACCATTCAGAAGCTGGGTAAGAAGCTCACCTCAGTGCCTGAAGGTTTCAGCGTTCAGCGTCAGGTCTCCAAGATCGTCAGCGATCGGGAGAAGATGACCGCCGGCGCATTGCCCATCAACTGGGGCTATGGCGAGGTCATGGCCTACGCCACGTTGCTGGACGAGGGGCATCCGATCCGGATTACCGGTCAGGACGTCGGTCGCGGTACGTTCTCCCATCGTCACGCGGTGCTGCACAACCAGAAGGACGGTTCTACCCACATCGCGCTGGAACAGCTGTCCGACGACCAGCCCAAGTTCGAAATCTACGACTCGCTGCTGTCAGAAGAAGCGGTCATGGCGTTCGAGTACGGCTACGCCACTACCGCGCCCAACGGCCTGATCGTCTGGGAGGCCCAGTTTGGTGACTTCGCCAACGGCGCCCAGGTGGTGATTGATCAGTTCCTGACCAGTGGTGAGCACAAGTGGGGTCGCCTGTGTGGTCTGACTCTGCTGTTGCCGCATGGCTACGAGGGCCAAGGCCCAGAGCACAGCTCCGCCCGTCTGGAGCGTTTCCTGCAGCTGTGTGCCGAGCACAACATCCAGGTTTGCGTGCCGACCACGCCGTCCCAGGTGTTCCACATGCTGCGCCGTCAGGTGAAGCGCCCGCTGCGTAAGCCGCTGGTCGCCATTACGCCGAAGAGCCTGCTGCGCCACAAGGAAGCCACCTCTGATCTGGACGACCTGACCTCAGGCACCTTCCAGACCGTGCTGCCGGAGAAGGAGCCTTCCGATCCGAAGAAGGTGACTCGACTGATCATGTGCAGCGGCAAGGTCTACTTTGACCTGCTCGAGCGGAAAAAGGCGGACGAGCGCGACGATGTGGCGATTCTGCGCATCGAACAGCTGTATCCGTTCCCGGCTGACGACCTGGATGCGCTGCTGTCCCAGTACACCAAGCTGAAGAGTGTGGTTTGGTGTCAGGAAGAGCCGATGAACCAGGGCGCCTGGTATCCGAGCCAGCATCACATGAGAAATGCCCTGCAGCGGCTGAACCCCAAGCTGTATCTCCAGTACGCCGGCCGCGAGGCCTCGGCAGCTCCGGCTTGTGGGCACATGTCCGTGCACATCGAAGAGCAGAAAAAGCTGGTAAACGACGCGTTTGAAATCTGACGAGCTACCGAACTAAGGATCCGTAATGTCAACTGAGATTAAAGCCCCCGTTTTCCCGGAGTCGGTCGCAGA
>JBPEXK010000133.1:0-5619 GCA_052031745.1 Marinobacter sp.
CCTAACGAAAAAATCCGGAGCAGGCATGGCCCGCTCCGGTCTGGCTTGGCCTGATTTGGCCAGGCGCTCAGTAAACCCAGGACACGGTCAGGCTGGCATTGGCCGGCTCGCCGTAGAAGCCTTGGGCAGAAGTGCCAAACTTCTTAAGGCTTTCAATGTATTTCTCGTCGGTGACGTTGTTCACGTTGAGGGTGGCGTTCCAGTGACGCGCGAAATCGTAGCTGGCCATCAGATCAACCACGGCATAGCTCTCTTGTTCCGTGACAATGGTTTCACCAGCGTTGGGCCCCGTTGATGCCACGCCCTGCTCTTGGGTAATTTCCGACTGCCACCGGATGGCACTACCCAGTTTCAGGCCCTCGACACCTGGGACCTTCCAGGTGCCACGCAGCTGGGCCAGGTGCTCTGGCACGAAGGACTTGGCTGGGTTGCCGTCGGCATCCTCGATATCCACGTAGGTGTAGCCGGCGAACAACTGGATCCGCTCGGTAACGTCGCCAACAAATTCCAGCTCAATCCCCTGACTCTCGAGCCCGTCCTGGCCCCGGTAATAGGCGTCCTGGGTGCCATCATAGGTGCCCGCGGCCTCCGCCACGTTTTGCTGCTCGGTCTGGAACAGCGCCACGGTGGTGTTCACCCGATCGTCGGCAAACTCGCTCTTCAGGCCGATCTCGTAGTTAACCCCGTCGATAGGCTCCAGGCGATCCCGGTTGATGTCCTGTTCGGTCTGCGGCGTGAAAATTTCGGTGTAGCTGGCATACACGGAGTGATCGTCGTTGAGGTCGTAGATCAGCCCGGCGTAAGGCGTTTCCACTGCGTCGTAGCTGGTGCTCTTGGAGTTGCCGTAGCTGTCGCCGTCACTGTCCAGCCAGGTTAGGCGCAGGCCGGTGATGGCGGTCAGACGATCGGTCAGCGACCAGCGGGCCGCGGCGTAGGTGGCCACTTCCTTGTCGGTCCAGTCGGAACCGCCAACACCATTATCAAAGGTTGGCTTGGGATAGTTGCCATCCCATTGCTCCAGCGGCGGCAGCGGGTCACCAATGCCCTGGCCGTAGCGGGATTCATCCACCGTTTCCGAACGGGACCAGGTGGCGCCCAGCACCAACTCGTGGGTGCGGCTGGCGAGTTGGAACGGGCCGGTGGCGTAGGCATCGACTACCCATTGCTCGGTATCGAGGTCGTACTGACTGGGGTAGGCTCGCAGACCCTCACCGGTGTCTGGGTCCGGGGTGCCGTACTGATAGAACAGCTCGGACTCGCTCTCGGTTTCCAGACGCAGCACCGAACCCTGGGCGCGCCAGCCGTTGCCTAACTGCTGCTGCAGCTCGACGAAACTGTTGTGCTGAGTGTTGTCCCAGTAGGACCAGTCGGACGAGGTGCTGGTGGAGCGGGCGTAATCGGTGGCGGTGCCGTCGGTGTAGAACAGCGGCAAGGCGCCCCACAGCGGGCTGTCCGTGTCGGAGGTCTGCAGCGAGTGGCCCAGGGTCAGCAGGGTGGTGTCGGTGAGATCCGCTTCGATCACCCCGTAAAACATCTGTTTCTCGTTGTGGTAGCGGTCCAGGTAGGAATCCTTGTCTTCGTAGCCGGCAACCACGCGACCACGAACCGCGCCGTTGTCGGTCACGGAGCCGGAAACGTCACCCACGATGCGCTTCTTGTCCCAGGAGCCGCCGGTGACCGCAACGGAAGCCTGGGTCGCTGCCGTTGGCCGCTTGCGAATAAAGTTGACCGTCGCCGAGGGATTGCCAGAGCCGGTCATCAGGCCGTTGGCGCCGCGCACCACTTCCACCCGATCAAAAAAGGCGGTGTCCAGTTCACCCTGCACATTGTCGTAGACCGCGGGCATACCCACGCCGTCGTACTGGAAGTTGTTGATGTCGAAGCCGCGGGCGGTGTAGTAGGTGCGGTCAGTCTCCACCGATTCGACGGTCACGCCCGTGGTGCCCTCGAGCACGTCGTTAATGTCGTTCTGGGCGAAATCGTCCATCTGTTCCCGGGTCACCACCGTGACCGACTGCGGTGTTTCCCGGTGGGTAAGCCCCATCTTCATGGTGGTGGTTGTGGTTTCGGCAACGTAGCTGCGGGTTTGTTCTGAGCTCTGGGCTTCTCGTTCTGCGGATACTTCCAGCGGCGCCAGCGCGACCGGCTGTTGTTCCTGGGCCACCGCCAGGGCAGGCAGGGAGGCAGTGACTATGGCAGTGGCCAGGGCCTTGCGGCGAAAGCCGGTTTCGGACATTCGGGACATCGTTTTCTCCGTTTTTTAGGGGCACTCGTTTTTTAGGCGCTCATCTTAATGCGAATCATTCTGATTTAAAATAACAAATTTAAACGAATGGCATTTTTGGTGCGCGAAGCCACGGCGAAGATCGGCGGGAAAACAGTGCAGATGCTATTCTGAAAACTCCCCGGCAGACGTTTCGTGCCCTTAACCCCAAGCGCTTGGGAGGTACCCATGTCCCCGATAAAACAGCTGACGCTGGCCTGTGGCCTGAGCCTGGCCGCCCTGCCCGTTGCGCTGGCCCAGACTTTTCCTTCCGACCACCAGAATTTCCGCCTGGAGACCGTTGCCTCCGGACTCGAGCATCCCTGGGGGCTCACGTTCCTTCCAGACGGTACCGTGCTGGTCACCGAACGCGCCGGCAGGCTGCGGATGATCAAGGACGGCAACCTCGTAGCGGAACCGGTGGAAGGAGTGCCGGACCTGGTGGTCACCGGTCAGGGCGGCCTGCTGGACGTGCTGCTGCATCCGGAATTTGCGGGGAACCAGACCCTGTTCCTGAGTTATTCCCATCGCAATGACGAGGGCATGACCACTCGCGTGGTGCGGGCGACCCTGGCCGACAACCGACTAACGGACGCGAAGGTCATCTTCGAGGCCCTGCCCCGCTCGGGTAAAAACCTACACTTTGCCGGCCGCATGGCGTTCGATGAGAACGGCCATTTGTACATTGCGGTCGGAGACCGGGGTGATATGGACCGCGCCCAGGACCCTTCGGATGACGCAGGCGGCGTGCATCGCATCAGCGTGAACGGCGAGGCGATTGCCGATAACCCGGGCCTGGACGATGTCGACATCAACGACACCTTCTTTACCTGGGGCAACCGCAACATTCAGGGTATGACCCGGCACCCGGACACCGGCGCCATCTGGACCCACGAGCATGGCCCCCGCGGCGGCGACGAGATCAACATCCTCAAGGCCGGAACCAACTACGGCTGGCCGGAAATCACCTACGGCGTGGCCTACTCTGGCGAGCCCATCACCTCGGAAACGGAAAAAGAGGGCATGGCCCAGCCGCTGCACTACTGGGACCCGTCCATTGCCCCGTCGGGCATGGACTTTTACACCGGCTCGCTGATGCCTGAGTGGCGCGGTGACCTGTTCGTGGGCGCTTTGAAGATGCGCAAACTGGTTCGACTGCGCATTGAGGATGGCGAGGTGGTGGAAGAGGAAGACCTGATGGAGAACCTGGAAGCCCGCATTCGGGACGTACGGGACGGGCCGGACGGCGCCCTCTGGCTGCTCACGGATTCACCGGAGGGCAAGGTGTACCGGCTGCTGCCGGCCGAGTGACGCCGGTCAGTGGGGATCGTTGGTGCGTTCGGTCTTTTCGTACTGGGGCAGGTCGTCGGTGATGTCGAACCAGTCGGACTTGGAACCGACGTAAACGTGCTGCGAGGGCCCTTTGTCCAGCGGCTCGTTGATCACACCCAGCCGCAGGCGCAGGATGCCGGGAATGGCGTCGACTCGACTGTATAGCTGACTGCCGCATCGGCTGCAGAAGGCCCGATACTTGCCCGGGCGGGATTCGAACTCGGTAATCCGGTCTTCTCCGGAAACCAGATGAAAATGAACCTTGCGGATAGGCGCGCTGGCCGAGAAGGCACTGCCGTGGGCACGACGACACTGGCTGCAATGGCACAGAGCAATCGGTCCGAGCGGACCGTCGTATTCAAAGGTGATGTCGCCGCACAGGCACTGGCCGGTATACATGGAGAGACCCCTCGATTCGGCGGGTAAATTCGAAACTGCGCCGATGATACCGGGCGACTACTTGAAGAACCAGAGCGCCGGCACCATCTTTAGATCACACGTTGAGAACAGGAGGAACGCATGTCATTCAGCACACTTCCGAACATCGGCATGGGGACTTTCCGGCTCAAGGGCAATGACGCCCGGGACGCCGTGAAGAGTGCCCTGTCACTGGGTTATCGACACATCGATACCGCCCAGATGTATGAGAATGAGGCGGAAGTTGGCGATGGCATCACTTCCAGTGGCATTCCCCGCCGCGAGATTTTTCTCACCACCAAGATCTGGCACGACCAGTTGCGCGCCAGCGACCTGATCAACAGCCTGCACGACAGCCTGGCCCGGCTAAAAACCGACCACGTGGACCTTACGTTGATCCACTGGCCCTCACCGGACGATGAAGTGCCGATGGAGGAATACCTGGGTGCCCTGCGCGACGCCCAGCGCGAGGGGCTGACCAAGCACATTGGCGTTTCCAACTTTACCTGTGCCCAGATGGACCAGGCGGTCGACATCCTGGGGGACGGCGCCATTCTCACCAACCAGGTGGAGGTGCACCCGTTCCTGGCCAACCGCAAGGTGGTGGAGCACGCTCAGAAACTGGGTATCAAGGTGACCGGCTACATGCCGCTGGCTGTCGGCAAGGTGATGGAGGATGAGACCCTGCAACGGATCGCCCGCGACCACAACGCCACGCCGGCGCAGATTGCTTTGGCCTGGGTCGCAGCCCGCGGCATTGTGGTGATCCCCTCGTCCACCCGGCCGTCCCATCAGAAGGACAACCTGGATGCGCTCAAGATCGAGCTGACGGATGAGGAAATTGCCGCTATCGATGCCCTCGACCGCGGCGAGCGGATTGCGGACCCGGGCTTTGCCCCGGCCTGGGACTGAGCCACCGGCTGTAGCCCAGCATCAGAAGCGTGGCCGCCGGAAACAGCAGCAGCCAGTAGAGCTGCAGCGCCCAATAGGTGGTCGCGCTGAAGGCCACCCAGAGCAAGGGCACGGGCAGCAGCATCCAGAACTGCCATCGGGAAAATCGAGCTAACAGCAGCACACTCGCCGCGACAGTCGTGTCGGGGAAAAGCCCGACGATCGCCACGGACAGCACGTCGCCCGTTTGTATCACCGGTAACCATGGCAGCACACCGATTGCCACCAACCAGAGAGCCTGCGTGCTGGCGGCCCGGGCCTCACTCCCTGTCGATCTCGCACCCCCCAATACCGCCAGCGCGATGCCCTGGCCGACGAAGGCCCAGCCAAACCAACGCGCCGGCCAATTGATCTCACCATAGAAACACGCCAGAAACCCCAACCCGCTGCCGACCCAGGCCGCGGCAACCAAGCCCATCGCGGCAACACGCAAGCCGGCCCTGTTCTGCGCCAGTATCCAGGGCAGCATCAAGGCCAGGGCCATGATCGCCAGCTGCCAGGGCCAGACCTGCTGATTGAGCCGGACGAACAGGCGCAGGAAAACCTCCGGCCCGAACATCAGAAAATCCTGCAGGGAGTAGCTGAGCCAATCGTCGAGACTCACAGTGCGCTCACGTAATCCGCCATGCGCTGGCGCAGCGCGTCATCCGGCAAGG
>JBPEXK010000134.1:0-3858 GCA_052031745.1 Marinobacter sp.
AGCCGTTTCGCATCGACGATGTCCTTAACGTGCAGGGCGAGTGGTGCTGGGTGGAGGAGGTGACCGCCACCTACGTGGTGCTGCGGGTCTGGGATTTGCGACGGCTGATCGTGCCCCTGCAGTGGTTCATCGAAAATCCGTTTCAGAACTGGTCACGAAACACCGCCGATCTGCTCGGTACCGTGTTTCTCCGGGTCGATTACACCATGCCGATTTTCCCACTGCGGGAGGAGTTTGCCCGGCTGCTGCGGCAGGCACCCCAATGGGATGGCAAGGTGGAAACGGTGCAGGTGACCGACACCGACGACACCACCATTGAGGTCCGTTTCCTAATGAGCGCGCCAGACTCCAGCCAGACCTGGGATTTGCGATGCGCTGTCCGGGAGGGGCTGATCACCTTTATGCAGGAACACTATCCCGAGTATCTGCCGAGAGTCCGGGCCCGGATGTTGGAACCGGGTGGACCGCCCGATCTGTCATCGCCGCCACGGTGAGGGAGGGCCTTGCAGGCGCTCGCCCTGCCACTGCGGGATGTCCCCGAACCTGGGGCTCCTGGCTTCCCAGTCCCGCTCAGCCTGGACAATCTCCTGTTGATGGTAGCCCACGTAGTTCCACCACATCACTACGTCCTTATCCAAAGGCTCGCCCCCGATGACCAGCATGCGGGTGTTGGGATCGCAATCGATCGTCAAACTGCTCAGGTTGGCCCCGACGTAGGCCAGCTCGTTAGCTTCAACGCGCTCGCCGTTAATCTCGCAGCCGCCGGTCAGTGGCTGGACCCCGTATTCGAAGCTCGGCTCAAGCTCCAGTTCGATGGTCTGGCGTTGTTCGCAGTCGATATCGAGCCCTACCAACGGTGAAAACTGCAGGGTATCGGCGGCGCGGGAGCCGTACCTGCCGGTCAGCAGCGTCCAACTCGCGCCCTGGGCCTGCCAGTGAGGCAGGGACGAGTAGTGATCGAACCTCGGGGTGGTATTGCGCTGTTTCTCTGGCAGCGCGATCCACAACTGGGCGGCGTGCAGAGTGCGATTGCCGAACAGAGACTCCTCCGTGTGGCTGATGCCGCTGCCGGAAGTCATCAGGTTCACCTCGCCCGGGCGAATGGGCTGGGCGGTACCGAGGCTGTCCCGGTGTAGCAGCTCGCCCTCGATCATCCAGGTGAAGGTCTGCAAGCCAATGTGGGGGTGCGGCCCGACCCTGAGCCCATTCTCGCTGGCCTCGAAATCCACCGGACCTATGTGGTCGAGGAAACACCAGGCACCGATTTGACGGCGGCCACGAGTGGGAAGGTTACGGGCAATTGGAATGCCGCCGACTTCGCCGGCACGGGCTTGAAAGCGTTCAACCATGGTATCTGCCTCCTGCCATAATATTTCAGCATGATCCCACCGACAGGAAACGGCAAGTGCTTTGCCAGAGGCAATTGGGCCGAACGTTTCAGAAATTTGGTGCGCCGGGTTGTCGGCTTATGGTTAGCTGGGTAATTATGTGATCTCGCGAGCCTGGCCCGCGGTTCAGGCGCCCACAACAATTCCAACGGAGGAGTGCCGTCTTGTCTGATCTGGCCACCTACGAAAGTTTCAAGGTTGAAGTCACCAACCACATCGCCCACGTTCAGTTCAGCCGCCCGGAAGCGCTGAACACCATGACCAAGGCGTTCTGGCTGGAGCTTCCCCGCTGCATGCAGGATATCGAGGCCAACACCGACGCCCGGGTGATCGTGATTTCCAGCACCGGCAAACACTTCTCCGCCGGCATGGATCTGGGCGTGTTCAGCGACCCGAAGTCCTTGCCTATGAATGGCGATCCCGGGCGCATGGCGGAAGCACTGCGCAGGGTGGTGCTGCAACTGCAGGATACCCTGACTTCCCTGGAAAAAATCCGTCTGCCGGTACTCGCTGCTATCCACGGTGGCTGCATTGGCGGTGCCCTGGATCTGGTGTGCGCTGCCGACAGCCGCTACTGCACCGAAGACGCCTACTTCACCATCAAGGAAACTGAGCTGGGTATGACGGCGGATGTGGGTACCCTGCAGCGGCTGCCCAAACTGATGCCCGAGGGGGTGGTGCGGGAACTGGCCTACACCGGCCGTAAGTTCTCCGCCCAGGAGGCCCAGAGCCTGGGGTTTGTGAACGCCACCTATCCCAGCCAGGAGGCCATGCTGGAAGCGGTGATGGCCATCGCCGGCCAGATTGCCGCCAATTCGCCCCTGGCGGTTACCGGCTGCAAGGAGATGCTGAATTACAGTCGCGATCACTCCGTTGAGGACAGCCTGCGCTACATGGCGACCTGGCAGGCGGGAATGTTCCGCCCGGGTGACATGATGAAAACCTTCCAGGCTAAAGCGCAGAAACAGACACCGGAGTATGACGACCTGCTGCCGGTGAAGGATTTGTTCGAGTCCTGAATGGCGGGCGCAAACCGGTCCCGAATGTCTGCAAGCAGCGCCCTGTTGTTTCAGGGCGCAATCGGGGTTGTCGGGTTGATCGCCATTTGGTTGTTCGACATCCCGATCCTCAGCGGTGGCCTGTCCTGGCAACACAGCCTGCTGTTCGGGTGCCTGGGCGCCCTGGGTACCTACGGCGTGCTGGTGTTACTGACCCGCATCCCTGGCCTGTTGCCGGGCAATATCGAACGCCAGATGCGCCACCTGCACCGTTTTGCCACCGGTTTTGGCTGGCCGGTTCTGATCGCGTTGTCGGTCATTGCCGGGGTCGGAGAGGAGCTGCTGTTCCGGGGAGCGGTCCAGGGCTGGTTGGCCGGCCACCTGGGCGTCTTCAGCGCCGTGGCGCTCGCCTCGGTGCTGTTTGGCCTGGTCCACTACGTGTCGTTTACCTATTTCTTGGTGGCCACCGGCCTAGGAGTGGTGCTTGGCGTGGCGTACGTGGTGTCGGAAAGCATGGCGCTGGTCATGATCTGGCACGCGGTATACGACATCATCGCCCTGTTTTGCCTGTTGCGCTTTCCCCATTGGTTCGGCGTGGCACCCCGGCCCGATCAGTAACCGCCGTCCTGAGATGAGGAGCTCTTGCGGGCTTCGAAGTTGGCCAGTTCCACGTTAATGGCGTTGGTTGAAAGCTGAATCTCGTACAGCGAATACAGCAACGACAGCGACAACAGCACCAGGCTGGCGCCAAAGGCGATGATGCCCGGCAGTTCGGCACCCAGGAACAGCAGAAACATGGACACGGTGCAGAGGAAGAAACTCAATACTCCGAACGCCTGCATACGCTTGGTCAGCACGATGCGTTTCCGAAGCATGTCGATCTGGCGCGCGATCAGGGCATGATCTTCCTCAGTATCCATCTGTTTGAGCTGGCGGATCAACTGGGCCAGTACCAGGAACCGATTGGTGTACGCCAGCAAGAGCAGGGAAATGGCCGGGAACAGCAGGGCAGGGGTGGTCAGATCCAAAACAGCGTCCTTGTGGTTGCGGAAGGGCTAGCGGCCCCTACCAATTACCGGAAGTCATCACCCGGTGGCCGGATACCGGTCTGTTGTAAATATAGACCCAGGCCGTGCCGAACTGGGTTTTCATAGCCCGGCGCAGGTACAGACTTGTCTCGGGGGAGTCTGGGAAAAAGTCCTCCAGCTCATCCAGGGCCGCAAGCGTCCGGTCATCCACTTCGAACACCTCCACCTTTACCCCTTTGGACGCCCGGGCCACGGCACCGGGGTAAGGCCCCAGGTTGTAGAGGGTCAGTCCGGTCAGCCAATCCTCACCCACAAAGGTGGCGCCCCTGAGCAAGTGGCTGTTGCTGCCACCGCGCTTCAGGGTACCGTAGACGGCGACCTGGTGGTGCACGTTTACCAACCCTCCGGCTTTTAGACCGGCGACACGCCGATCAGCCACTGATG
>JBPEXK010000135.1:0-2028 GCA_052031745.1 Marinobacter sp.
GGGTGCCCAGGTGGCGGAAACCATCGTCAAAGACGCGCCGGTGCGCGAACGGGTGAGCCGTGGCGCCTACGTGAACCCGGATCCCGAGGATGCCCTGGGCCGGGTCCTGAACGCCTACAAGTTGGCCCACGCCACCGAAGACGTGCGCCACCGCCTGCACCAGGCCGTGCGCAACCGCGACGAGGACCAGGTGGACGGCATCGCCCTGCTCATGGGCCATGAACGTAAGGAACTGGTGGATTGGGCCTGCGAACAGGGTGTGGTCAAGAAAGAAGAGTGCGACGAATTGCTGGAAGCGCTCACCGCCCTGTATGACGTGATCCGGGTGGACGCCTTCGAGGGCGAAGGCCTCAAGGCACTGGCCCGCTGCGCCAAGGGCAAGCGCAAGGTGGTGGAAGGCCGCCCGGAAGATTGATGCTTACCATGGACGGGGCCTGTTAATGCCCCGTCCATCCGGATTTAGCGATTCAGAATGTCGATGATTTCTCGAGTGTCTTTGATCACTGTGTAAATCTTATCTTCGAGCTCAATCCTCTGGCGATTATTGCCAAGGTCGCGGATGTCGCCGTACCGAAGCAGGTCTCGATCAAAACGATCCCCACGCCGATAGCTCAGTTTTTTCTGCCAGCCAGGCGGCAGCGGTTGGCCTTGCTCAACCTTTTTTTGCAGCCCCGGCGGCAGGCCGCTGTCCGAAGCGGGCTTGGCAGCAACTGTATTCGCGCCCACCAGAAATGCCAGGAAGGCACCAAACATCAGTGATTTCGTCATTGATCGACTCCTCCTACTACCTGTCCCGGGAACGTTATCACGGTACGACACCGACGGCCGTTACCGTTCGGTCATGGGCGGGCGCCGGTTATTCGCCCCGCAACCCGCCCCGGATGGCCTCATCCACCAGCCATCGGCGCAGCAGCTGCAACCCCCGTTCGCCGCGTCGGCTGGTCTTCCAGGCAAAGTAAAAACTGTCTCCAGTCATCACCGCATGGCAGGGCACGCGAACAAAGTCGCTCGAATCCTTCCGGGTGCTCAGCATGTAGTCATTGGTCAGAGCGATCCCCTGATGGAACCGGGCCGCCTCCAAAGACAGCAGCATGTGACTGGAATGCAGCAAACGGCCGGACGCGGGAATCGTCATCCCTACCTCTCGATACCAGGCCTCCCAGTCACCTCCCTGTCGGTCGTAAATGCTATGGGTCGACAACAACGGAAACTCAGCCACCTGCTCCGGAGTCAGGGGTAAATCCGCCTTCTCCTGTCCCTCCCGGCCCAGCTCGCGCCGTATTTTCTGCCAGTAGTCCTGGCTGCACACCGGGAACAGACGCTCTTTGTAAAGCAGCTCGTAACTGAACGCCGGCGACGTGGGCTTGACGGTGATGAAACAGTCCGCCACCCGGTCTGACAGCACTGGGTTCTCGCTGCTCATTTCTAAGGACAGTTCTAGCTGGGGGTGCAACCGTTTCAGGTCCGGCAGGCGCGGGACCAGCCAGCGAACTGCGAAGGAGCTGAACACTGACAGCCTCAGCATAGATTCTTCATGCCCCAGCAGCTCTTCACTTGCCCGCTCAATTTGCAACAACGCCGAACTGATGCTCTCCAGATACTGCCGGCCCTCATCGGTCAGGGTCAGTGCTCGACCACTGCGCCAGAACAACTGCTCCCCCAGATAGGTTTCCAGCTGTTTCATCTGGTGACTGACCGCGCTCTGGCTCACCGCCAGCTCGTCGGCGGCCAGGGAAAAGCTGTTCAGGCGGGCGACGGCCTCGAACACCGGCAGGGCTTTCAGGGGTGGCAGCTTCATTATCTAAATTTCTAATAGCATCAGAATAAACATCATTTTATCGGATAGTAGCACGTCACTAGAATGCCTGACACAAGCTGAGGGCGCCCCGGGAACCGCCCTTTTCAAAACTGTGCGAAGCCAGGGATGGCGGAGCCCAAGCGCCCCATGGATGGGCCGCAGGAGCGTGTTTTGAAAAGGGTGGTTCTCGGGGCGCGAACTCCATAAACCGGTCACAGAGGAGGTCAAAA
>JBPEXK010000136.1:0-1972 GCA_052031745.1 Marinobacter sp.
CTGCACCAGCCGGCGCAGGTGTTTCGTCAGTTGGATGGGCTGCTCAAGCCTGGCGGCTGGTTGGGTGTGATGACCTGCTTCCAGACCGACGACGCCCGGTTTGCCAACTGGCATTACCGGCGGGACCCAACCCACGTGGTGTTTTACCGGGAGCACACGCTATCGGTGATTGCCCACCAACGGGGCTGGGAGCTCGTCGTGCCACGCAAGGACGTGGCACTGTTCCGCAAACCGCGGTCGACCTAGTCTTGGTCCTGGTTTTGGCCGTGGTCCTGTTCTTTGGTCAGGGCAGGGCAGGCCGGAACTGAGCAGGCCTCTGCATTCGCAACCTTACTGACAGATTCCACCTCGGCGTTGAACCGCTCTGGCGCCAGCGTGGCCGCGCACTGTTGGGCGTGGGCTGCTTCGTCCGGGCATCCCAGTTCGCCCAGGGTATGGGCCAGGTTGTTCCAGCCGACCGCCTGCTCCGGGAACTTCCGGACCAGCCGATCGAAGTGGCTGCGCGCCTGCTCCAGATTATTGCGGGTGTAGGCGATGTTGCCCTGGCCGAGCAGGGCCGCGGGCTGCGCCGGCCAGCGCTGTTCCGCGGTCTGATAGGCGGTCATGGCGGCATGGGTTCGCCCGGTGGTTTCCAGGTCGTTAGCTGCGCGAAGGTACTTGAGAGGTTGCGCGGTGGCCGGAATCTGGTCTGGAGGCAGGATAACCGCCGCCCAGTTATCGCTCCTGGCCCAAGTGGTCGCAAACACCTCGGCACTGAGTTCGTGACGCTCACGGGTGCCGGTGTGCAGAATCAGGGTTTGCTGATCGGCGTCAAAACCGATCACTACTGCGAAGTGCCATTGCGGCCACCAGTTGTAGAACAGGTTCTGCATAACCAGCACCGGGTTGCCGGCGGCCACTTCCCGCAGCAGGCTGTCGAGCTGGCCATCCAGGGTGTACACCAACATATTGTGGGATCTGGCGGCGGCCACCATTTCCACCTGCAATGAACCTTCCCGGCCCGGGATATAAACCAGTTCCTTGAGGATTTCCGGATTGGTGTTCAGGCCCTGGCTGTTCAGCATCATCGCCAGGGACGCGGGCCCGCATTGATAAAGTTCCTGGGGGTAGAAGGGCACATCGGTTAGCAGAGTGCGGCTCTGCAGTGCCGGCGCTGTGGTGGCTGTGGGCCACTTGGGAGTAGTGCTGCAGCCGGCCAGCAGCAGGATCAGTGCCAGACTGATCCAGCCGCTCGCTGGCTTGGGGAGGTTGGGGAAAGGCACTTACCGTATGCAGTGTACGAACGGGAAGATATCGGTGGCGCACAACATGTCGGTGACAATAAACACCAACAGGAACAGCACGATGACGCCTACGACACCTTGGCCGGCAGGGGCCTCAGCCAGTTGCTGCTCAAACTCCGCCAATTCCTGCGGAGTGAGATTCTGAATGCGGTCGCGAACCTGATCCTCGCTCACACCCATGTCGGCGAGTTTAGCCTGAACCTCTTGCTGGTCCAGCATATCCAGAAGCTGCTGGCGGTCGAGCTGGACTTCCTGTCCGGTGATCATCTCACCGGTGCCGACCATGGCGGCGGAGGCGGTGGTGGACCAGACCGAGCCGAGGCTCAGCATCAAAGCCATGAAAAACGAAACGTACCTAAGGTGTTTTCGAATACCGGACATCTTTGGCTCCTGTTTCTGATTGTGTAATTTGACCATAGACCAATCGTAGGTCGTTGTTCAACATACGGTTTGGTTAGCTTCCGGATCTGTCTTTCCAGAAAAAAGTAAAATTGCCACATTAATTCGAGGCGGTTCAGCCGGTCCGGGCCGGTCGTTTTTGCTTTGTCTCTCAAGTGCACAAACACTTACAAAAAACACTTCTTATCCGGTATCCCCGGCCCGCCTCTGTTTCTAAACTAGCGAGATCAAACATTTATAAGAAAGTGACTCGTGAACGCTCTATTCTATCTCTGCACGCACCTGTTCAG
>JBPEXK010000137.1:0-4566 GCA_052031745.1 Marinobacter sp.
GACTGATTCGTACTCGAACTCATAATTCTCTCTCCGGGTGAACAGATTTGTTGTTGGCACTATTCAAGATAGACCAAGTTCCCAAACCGACAGGTTCTGGGTGCGATCCGCACCAATGACTTGGCTACCGCCCCCGTCACCGACTCCCTGCCGTGCTTTGTACTATTAGTTTTAGCAGCCGTACCCGATTGTCACTATTAGCTTTTTCTAACCAGAGCTATAGTTTTTTGTTGTCGGCTGGCAATCGGCGCTGGGGGCCACCGGCGGCCAAACTGGATTAAATTTGATCAATCGGGGATAATCACGCCCTCATTTTTTAAACCCATTATTGATGTCACCACGTTTTTGTTATGACGATTTTCAATATTGCCCAAGTCCTCATCTTTATCGTTTTGCTGCTCAACACCGTGCACCTGATGCCGACCCTGGGGCGCTGCCTGCGCTCCGCCGAAACTGCCGTGCGATCCGCTTACCTGTGCACCCTGCTGTCCGTGCGCCTGGTGCGTAACGTGCTTGGCCTGATCCTGGTGACCGCCTGCACCGCCCCCAACCCGGAGGTCCACGCCCTGGTGCCCGAAGGCATTCTGCTGTTCGTCGCCCTGGCGGTGCTCAATGTTGCCCTGACCCAATATGGCCAGCGTGACCGGGTGGAAGACGCCCGCTTCTAACGTCTGCCTCGGACGGTTTTCCGCTGCCGTCCGTCAGTCACTGCAGTCCCGAATCGGGGCTGCAGTGAACGTCTCCCAAGATAGCGCGTATACTGTTCCGTAACTTCAGCGAAAGTAGAATCTCTGCGGCCAACCAGCCGTTCGGTTTTGCTTACTTGAACGGAGGCGGCGCAGCGGATGAGCGAGATCGACAGGGTGGCAGCGCCTTCTCTGACCGCGGTCGGCATTGCCGCGTCCGCCGGTGGGCTGGAGGCCATTACCGAAACCCTGCGCAGCTTCGAGGACCTGGACGGCCTGGTCCTGATCATCGCCCAGCACACCGCCCCCAAGTACGAGAGCCTGCTCCCGTCGATTCTGTCCAAGTCCACCGAGCTTGATGTCACCGTTGCCGAATCCGGTCAGGCGCTGACCTCCGGCATGGTGCTGGTGATTCCTCCCGGGCACGACGGCTTCATAGAAGGCTGCAGGATCGTGCTGAAAAAAAGCGCGAAGAGCGGCTCCCCGCACCCCTCGGCGAACGTACTCTTCAGCTCCTTGGCGGATGCCTTTGGCGCCGACTCCGCCGCGGTGGTGCTGTCTGGCACCGGCACCGACGGCGCCACCGGCGCTCGGGCGGTCAAATCCCAGGAAGGCTTCGTCATCGCCCAACGTCCGGACACCGCGAAATACCCGGGTATGCCGGAAGCCACCATCGCCGCAACCGCGGTGGACTTCATCCTGCCACCGGAGGAGATTGGCGCCCAGATCGCCAGTTTCCGGGACAAATCCACCGAAGCGCCGCCCCTGGATCCCAAGGCGCTTGGTCAGGAACCGGTCACCCGGGTGTTCGATGCCCTGCAGTCGAAATACAACATCGACTTCCGCCAGTACAAGAACAACACCATATACCGACGCCTGAACCGGCGGGTGGTCGCCACCAACCACAATAGCCTCGAAGCCTACTGCAACCTGGCCGCCGAGGACCCTGAAGAACTGAACCTGCTGTACCAGGACCTGATCATTTCGGTGACCTCGTTCTTCCGGGACCCGGGCATCCTGCAATCCCTGAAGCCCCACCTGGCTGCTCTGCTCAAGGCCAAGGCCCCGGGGGACGAAATCCGGATCTGGGTATCAGGCTGTGCGACCGGGGAAGAGGCCTACACCATCGCGATGATGGTGGACCAGTGTCTGGGCACTCTGGTGCCTTCTTTCCGGATTCAGATCTTCGCCACCGACATTGATCAGGGCGCGCTCGACATTGCCCGCAAAGGCTTTTATGAGGCCTACAGCCTGCGGGATCTGGAACCCGAGGTGCGGGAGACCTACTTCCAGCCGATGGGCTCGGGCTATCTGGTCAAGAGTTTCATCCAGGAACGGATACTATTTGCCCACCATAACCTGACCCTGGACCCGCCGTTCCTGCACCTGGACATGATCAGCTGTCGCAACGTCATGATCTATTTCAAGCAGGAACTGCAGCAAAAGGTGCTGGATATCTTCCACTATGGCTTGCAGCCTAAAGGACTGTTGTTACTCGGAAAATCTGAAGGTGTTTCCAACTCCAACTGCTACGAAACGGTGGATACGCAAATCAAACTGTATCGCAAGATACCAGGCTCCCATGCCCGGGCCATCCAGAGCTACGCCCATCGCCGTTCAGAGGCGAACAAAGCCCGCGAGAGCAAACCGGCTCCGGTCACCGAGCAGTCCATGGAACAGGCCGTTCGACAGGCGATCAGCGACCAGATCCTGGACCAGGCGTTTGTGGTCGATGGCACCATGGAGGTGCAATACATCTACGGCGACCTGGCCCCCATAGCCCAGGTGGCCAGGGGCAAGCCCAGCAGCAACATCGAGAGCCTAATCGCCCCGCAGTACCTGCCAGAGCTGCAAGGGCTGATCTACCGGCTCCGTAAGCAGAGAACTCCCGGACGCTCGGCACCGATTTACCAGGACGACAGCCTGATTTATTTCGAGGGCACGGTGCTGACCGGGCTGAAAAACTCGGAACAGGACCTGTTTTTCATCCGCTACCAGCACCAGAGTGTCAGCAGTCCCGCGACTGCGGACAGCGCCGAAGCCTCCCAGACGGTGCTGCAATTGCAGCACGAGTTATCGGTCAATCGGGAGCACCTGCAAACGGCCATGGAAGAGCTGCAGACCTCGAACGAGGAGTTGCAGTCAGTCAATGAGGAACTGCACTCCGCCAATGAGGAGCTGCAAAGCACCAATGAAGAGCTGGAAACCTCCAACGAGGAACTCCAGAGCAGCAATGAGGAACTGGTGACTGCGAACGAGGAACTGCAGGTCAAGACCGAAGCGGTGAATCAGCTCAACAGCGACCTCCTGAACCTGCAAAACAGCCTGCCCCACCCAATGCTGGCAGTGGACGACCAACTCCGGGTCGCCCAGTACAACACCGCCTGCCACGAGATCTTCAAGTTTGAACTCGGCCTTCAGGGCCAACGGCTGTCCGCCCTCACTAGCCAATACCAACTGCCCGACCTGTCCCGAATGATCTCCGAGGCCTGTCAGACCGGGCAAGAGCAATACATACAGATTGACGGCGAACAACACTACTGGCTGACGGTGACGCCGTACCAGGGTGACGAAAAAAGTCGCCAGGGCGCGGTGCTGATTTTCTGGAACAACACCGAGTTACTCGAAACCCATCGCCAACTTCAGGACTCCATCACCCAATCCAACCTTCAGGGGCGGGCGCTGGAGGCGGCGCGGCAGGGCATCACCATCGCCGACGCCACCCGACCCACGCTGCCGCTGGTGTACGCCAACAATGCCTTTGCCGAAATCACCGGCTACACCAAAGAGGAAGTGTTCGGGCGGAACTGCCGCTTCCTCCAGGGCCCCGGCACCAGCGCCAGTGCCGTCGAGCAGCTGTCGCGGGCTGTGGCAGAGGGCCAGTCCTACAGTGGACAGTTGCTGAACTACCGCAAGGATGGCTCCGAATTTTATAACTGGCTGGAACTCTCCCCCATCCACGAGAACGGCAAGCTCACTCACTATGTTGGCATCCAGACCGACGTCACCAGCCTGGTGCAGACGGAACAGCAAAGCGCCTTCGCTCGCTCGGTGTTTGAGAACACCCAGGAGAGTATCCTGATTCTCAGCGAAAACCAGGAGATTCAATACATCAACCCGGCGGCCAAGCGGCTGCTGGACAGCGAGCGCCGGAAACTGACCGGCCTGGTCCTGTCCGATGTGGCGACGCTTCGCACCATCAAGACCCAGCATTCGTTCCAGTCGGTCTGGCGCACCCTGAAGAATCAAAACCGCTGGCACGGCCAACTGCTGCTGCATCGGCAGCCCCAACCGGTTGCGCTGCTGGTGTCCATCAATCTGGTGCGGGGCCCGGACAGCATCGCTCCTCACTACGTGATGCTGGCCAGCGACATCACCGAACTCAAGAAGCGCGAGCAGGACCTGAAGCGGCTGGCCACCGTGGACCCGTTAACCAACCTGCCGAACCGGACCCGGTTTCGGGAACGCCTGCAGGAGGCGGTGGCCCGGGCCAACCGCAACGACACCCGCTTTGCGCTGATGTTCCTGGACATGGACAACTTCAAGCGGATCAACGACACCCTCGGCCACGAGACGGGAGACCAGGTGCTGAAATACCTGGCCAAGTCGGTGAGCGGCCTGATCCGAGAGAACGACACCTTTGGCCGGATCAGCGGCGACGAGTTTGTGCTGATCCTGGATTCGCTGTCCCAACCCTCGGACGCCCACCAGTTTGCCCAGCGCATCATCGAAACCATGTCCCGGCCCTACCAGGCCGACAGCGGCGACCTGTTGCTGTCGGTGAGTGTGGGTGTGGCGATCTACCCGGAGGACGGCAACAGCGCCGAATTGCTACTGCGCAATGCCGATCTGGCCATGTACAAGGCCAAGCAGCGGGGCA
>JBPEXK010000138.1:0-7083 GCA_052031745.1 Marinobacter sp.
TCGCCGTCGGTGGTGTGGATGAAGTCGGCACCGGCGTCGCGCACCGCTTCAACGATCTGGCGGAAACCGGCTTCGCCTTCCGGCAACTGGTAGTCCGGGTCGGTCACCGCCACCTGGGACAGGCGGATGCCGAGGGCAAACTCGTCACCGACTTCGGCCCGTACCGCCTTGATGGTTTCGACGATTACCCGCAGGCGGTTCTCCAGGCTGCCGCCGTAGTTGTCTTCGCGACGGTTGAAATAGGTGCTGAGGAACTGGTTCAACAGGTAGCCGTTGGCACCGTGCAGCTCAATGCCGTCAAAACCGGCGGCTTTGGCATTGCGAGCGGACTGGACAAAGCCCTCGATCGCGGCCTGGATATCCGCCTCGGTCATCGGCTGCGGGGTCTGCCATTCGGTCTGATCGCCGTAGAAACCCAGCGGTTCGCCCTTGGGCTGGACCGCGCTCGGTGCTTTCGGCTGATCGGTGTAGTGGTTGGCCTGAAACTGGGCACCGGCGTGCATCAGTTGCACCACCACCTTGCTGCCGGCTGCGTGCACTCGGTCAACGATGGTTTTCCACCCTTCGACATGCGCGTCGTTGATGAGGCCTGGTTGGTTGGCATAGCCCTGACTGGCGTCGGCATCGGTGTAAGTGCCTTCGGTGATGATCAGGCTGAAGCCGCCCTTGGCGTACGCTTCGTAGTGATCTGCCATCAACGCATTAGGGGTGCCATCAGCTTCGGCGCTGGTGCGGGTCATGGGCGCCAGCGCGAAGCGGTTAGCCACGGTCAGGTTGCTGAAACGAGTGCTCTGCATCACGTCGGTCATGTCGGTCCTCCCATTCTGAATGAATGTTCAATTACGCATGATCCGGATCAGCAGTTCAGCTTGAAAGCGGATTCTTCCGAAAAATCCGATCAGAATTTTTGAACCAATGATGGCTGTTTTTTTAAAGCGGTATCTAAGATTCGGATTTTTCGCCGTTTATCGGTCTGAATGACCTAGGGAACGGTCCGGGTCGATTTCATCGCGGACCAGTTGCTTGAGCTTGGTGATCTCAGGAAAGCCCTGTTGTTCCTTGCGGGACCAGATGCGTTTGTCGTTCACCCACACTTCGAAGATGCCACCGGTGCCCGGGTGCAGGGTGAGCTGGTCCAGCTCGCCTTCAAAGGTGGTCAGTAGTTCCTGCGCCATCCAGGCAGAACGCAGCAGCCAGCGGCAACCGGTGCAGTAATGGATGTCGACGCGGGTGGTCATGGGCTCGTTCTCCTGTCGTTGGCGTGGTTAATCGGTTTTGTAAGTGGGAAACGTGGCCCGCGACAGCGTGGGTTCGCACCCAACCACGCCCCGGGCCTGTTGATGGGCGTGAAGATACCAGCGCTCCCCGGCTTTGGGGAATGTCTGATCGCTGGTGGCAAAACTGACGGTTTCCATGGTTTGCGGAATCGGGGTGCCGTCGGCGTGGCGATACACGCAGCTAACCTCGAGCCGAAGCGCCGTCCGGGCCGGCAATTCGATGAAGCCGTCTTCCCGCACCGGGGGAGGAGTGCCCGCCACCGAGATCACCTTCAGACAGGGCCCGTAGTGATTCTTGTCCAGCTCATCGATGTATTCGCTCAGGCAATGCTGGGCACTCAGAAAGATGGTGTCGCGGCCGGTATCGGCGGGTTTGTCCGGAAGCGACTGGCATCCTGTCAGGATCAGGAGCGCAGTGACGGTGGCCAAGGTGCGGTTCATGTTCACTCCTTGTGGGCGTCGATGATTTAGCGGCTGGCGGGCTCCGTCGTCAATTGGGACAGCGTTGTTTGTGTTGCCCCCGGGCTGACTTCCGGGTGCGATTGATGGAGCTGCGCAAGCAGGCGGCTATCTCGATTATAGATGTCATTCCGGAACTGCAGTTGGCCACGATTGTTAACCCAGGCGGTCCAGTACTGGATGTACACCGGCACCGGCTTCGGCAGGACGATGGTGCTGGGTTCGCGCGCGCCGATCATATCCTGCAACCGCTTCTGGTCCCAGCGTGGGTCCCCGGCCAGCAATTGCTCGGCCAGGGCGAAGGGTTGCTCGACCCGAATGCAGCCGGAGCTGAACGAACGGTCGACCCGGCTGAACAGGTCCCGGGCCGGGGTATCATGCAAGTAAACGTCGTACTGGTTGGGGAACATGAACTTGATCTGGCCCAAGGCGTTGTTGGGGCCCGGCGCCTGTACCAACTGGTAGGGGAAGTTGTTCCGGGACAAGCTGGCCCAGTCCACGGTGGCCGGGTCCACCGCCTGCCGATCCGCCCCCCAGCCCCGATACACCCGCATGTCGAGGCGTTGGAAGTAATCGGGGGTGCTGATGATCTGGGGCAGTTGGTCCTCGACCATCAGTTTGCGCGGCACCGTCCAGGTGGGGTTCACCACCAGGTAGCGGATCTGATCGCTGAACACCGGCGTCTGGCGGAACGGGCGCCCGACGATCACCCGCTGGTTCAGCAGTTCGGTGCCCTGATCGACCAGCTTCAGCTCGTAACCGGCAATATTTACCAGGACAAATCGGTCCCCGAGGGACTCCGGCAGCCAGCGCCAGCGTTCCAGGCTGGCATCGATCTGGCGCACCCGCTCGATCGGCAGCAGGTTGATCGCCGCCAGGGTGGCAGGGCCGATCACCCCGTCTGGCTCCAGGCCGTGGCGAGCCTGGAACTGCGGTACCGCCGTTTCCAGATCTGAAGAATAGATACTCGGGTCTGCCGGTTTGTCGGCCGGCTCTGGCGCGGGCAGATCCCCCAACGCCAGCAGCCGTTGCCGAATGTCCGACAGGCGGGAATCCTGATCGCCGGGGCGAATCATCGGGCCGGTTGGAATCGGCAGCCAGGCCTGGCCCTGGAGTTTGCTGATGCGTTCGCGCGCCGCAACCAGCCGGTGATAGTCGGCGTGCCCTGGCCGCAGGGCGTCAATGGCGCTGGCAATATCGCCACTGGCCAGGGCCTGGGCCAGCACTTGGCTCATGTCCCGCTGGCGCCGGTTGGCGGTCCACTCGGCGTGAATGGTCTGGGGGTTGACCTTGCCCTCAAGCAGGTGCGAGCCGAGCATCAGAAAAGCATCGGAAAACAGCAGGTCCAGGTCGGCCTGCAGGTCGGCGGACAATTCCTCCGGTGGACGGTCCGCCAGTTGCGCCAGTGCATCGGCGTGGTAATCCCTTGGGTCCAGACCGTCACGGGTCGCCGACTCCAGCGCCGTCAGCAGCTGCGCGCGCAGGTCCGGGGACTGCCACACCAACTGGTAGCCGTTGGCGCCGTAGAAACCGGGCAGGGCTTTACGGGCAAAAAGGGGGGCGCCCAGCACTTCCACCGTGTGGCCGGCACTGAGTGCCTCCACCCGGGCGGTCAGGGCATCGTTGGCTTTGGCGTCGGTGACAGACCAGGGGGCCAATACAACAGCGAACATCAACGCGGCAGCGTTGATGAAGATTCTCAATCCTGGCATGGACTACCTCCGATTCATCCCTGAACAGCATCAGATGGCGGTAACGGCATTACAGGATTGGACGTTACCACAGCCCCATTTGTTCCCCCGCCGGCCGGCGAAACAGGTCGCTGCGCAGCGGCTCAGCCTCATGCAGATTCAGGCCAAGGCGGGTGGCTTTTTTAGTGAACCGCTGGCGGATCAGGTCGGCGTAGGGGCCAATACCAGTCATGCGGCGACCGAAGGCCGCATCGTAACTCTTGCCGCCTCGCAAATCACGAATTCGATTCATTACGTGCTCTGCGCGTTGGGGAAAGTGCCGCTGCAGCCAGTCCTGGAACAGCTCGTCCAGTTCCAGGGGCAGCCGAAGCATGATCCAGCTGGCGCGGATTGCGCCGGCGGCGGCAGCAGCCTCGAGCAGGGCCTCTATTTCCTGGTCGTTGATAAACGGAATCACCGGGCCGAGGATGATGCCGGTGGGAACGCCCGCATCGGACAGTTCCCTGATCACTTTCAGACGCGTGGCCGGCGATGCGGTTCTGGGCTCCATCCGGCGCTTGAGATCGTTGCTCAGGGTGGTCAGGCTGACGCGCACCGAGCAGAGCCCCTGCTGCGCCAAATCCCCAAGCAGGTCCAGGTCCCTGAGAATCAGGCCACCCTTGGTGATGATGGATACCGGGTGCTGGTACTCCCGCATCACTTCCAGCAGCTCGCGGGTAATGCCGAGTTTGCGCTCCAGGGGTTGGTAGGCATCGGTGTTGACCCCGAGGGCAATGGGCGAGGGCTGGTAACCGGGTTTATCGAACTCCTGGCGCAGCTTTTTCGCGGCGTTGGGTTTGGCAATCAGCCGGGTCTCGAAGTCCAGGCCCGGGGACATGTCCCAGTAGGCGTGGGTCGGGCGGGCAAAACAGTAGATGCAGGCGTGCTCGCAGCCCCGGTAGGGGTTGATGGACTGGTCGAACGGCACGTCAGGGGAACTGTTGCGGCTGATGATGGTTCGCACCGACTCGTTGACCACCTCGGTGGCCAGGGAGTCCGGGTTCAGTTCGTCCTCGGTGGCGTGGTACCAGCCATCGTCCACCTCGCGATCGGTGACGATGGGTTGGAAGCGGTTGTGGGGGTTGAGGCCGGTGGCGCGGGTCTTCATGGCAAACACCAATACTGTTTATCTGTACAGTGTTGGGCATGCTACGCCGGTGGCGGCGCTGGTGCAAGCCTGCCCGCCTGCCGACGGGACCTGGCCACTCAGGTATACTCGGTGCTTTTGCCTTGCCCCAACCTAAGGACCTTATGTCTGACCTGAGCTTCGTTCAGTACGCCCTGATTGCCCTGATCTTTGTCTGGAGCGGTTTCGTGCGCTCCGGGTTGGGGTTTGGCGGCGCAGTTCTGTCGCTGCCGTTCCTGCTGCTGGTGCTGGACCAGCCCCTGGTGTTCCTGCCGATCATCGCGGTGCATCTGCTGGTGTTCTCATCCCTGACCATCTGGCTGAACAATCGCAAGCGGGCTCCGGCGGCGTCCGGGCTCACTGGCACGCAGGTCGATGGGGGCCAGAGGCCTGAGAGCACGGTGGACTGGCGCTACCTCTGGCGCATCCTCGGCATCATGATCGTGCCCAAGCTGATTGGCGTGTTCGGCCTGATCACCATGCCCGGCAACGTGCTCAGCGCAATCATTTTCGTGATCGTGGCGCTGTACTCGGTGTCCTACATCATCAACAAGCCGTTCCGCAGCGGCAGCAAGACGGTGGACGCGGTGTTTCTGATGGTGGGCGGATACATCAGCGGCACCTCGCTGATCGGCGCGCCCCTGATCATTGCCGTGGCGGCCCAGCACCTGCCCAAGGAAAAGCTTCGCGACACCCTGTTCGCGCTCTGGTTCATCCTCGTGCTGATCAAGCTGGCAGCGTTCGTCTGGGCCGGGGTCGACCTGCAGCTGATCCATCATCTGTGGCTGCTGCCCTGTGCCGCGGTGGGGCATGTGATCGGGCTCAAGGTGCACGATCGCATGCTGCGGGCGGAAACGCCGGTGTTCTTCCAGGTGCTTGGCACCGTGCTGCTGATCGTCAGCAGCATCGGCATGGTCAGTGTTCTGGGTTAAGGGTCAACTGGCCCGCCCGAACACCCGCTCGAAGAATCCGGCTGGCTTCACATCGGCCACCGGCAGGCTGTCGACTTCGTCCATGGCCCGGCGCCAGAACCGCTCCGGATCGTCCAGGTCGGCCACCAGGGCCCGCTCGTCCTGGTTGTAGTGGTTGTGGTCGCCGCTGAGCCCGCGGGCCATCAGTTCCTGGGTCCACAGATAGACCGAGCCCCGTATGGTGCGCAGCAGACGGTTGTAGGCGTCCCGGCTCATGTTGATGGCCAGCTCGGCACTCAGGTTGATCTGACGCTGCAGCACCAGCATGTCGTCCTGGCTCAGGGCCACCCGGTTGCCGTGGCCCTTCTTGCTGGTCAGGCAGATTTTCTCCAGCGACTTGGCGTCGTCGGTCACATCCAGGTGGCCAAACTCCTGCTTTTGCTGCTCGTTCACCGGCGCCGGAATCCAGCCATACTGGGGGGAGCGGGCAACGATGTGGCCCGGCAGGTCGCGTCGATATGGCGGGGCCAGTTTCCGCTCCTCGTAGCCCTCGAACTCCGCCCGCAGCCAGGCCGCCATTTTCTTATGCCGCAGCATGAGCGCCAGGGCAATGGCGGAGGGCAGGATGTGGCCGAGCAGCTCGGTGGCATCCCGGGTGCGTTCTTCAAGGTGGTTTACTGATGCAGACATGGTGTCCTCCAGAGCAAAGGCAACCAGTCGTGGCGAGGGCCGGCTGCCAGCGTTATTGTTGTTGTGGAGCGTCCAGCCGGTGGCGATCCCGTTGGATGTGAGTAAAAAGTAGACAGTCGCCGTGATCGCTGCCGTTGTAAATGCGTTACTGGTTTGTAACGAACGGTAAGCGCCCCGAACACCCTGCCAAGGGAGGGGAGAGACGATGAATCAGCAGCAGGACTTTGCCTCACGCCGGGCCTGGATGGTGGAGGACCAGATCCTCGGCCGGGGCCTCTCGGCGCCTCTGGTGGTGGCCGCCATGGCCCGGGTGCCCAGGGAGCGATTCGTCAGCGCCGAGCTGATGGACTCAGCCTACGACGACGGCCCGCTTCCCATCGGTTATGGCCAGACCATTTCCCAGCCCTACATTGTCGCGCTCATGGTCGACGCCCTGGAATTGACCGGTGGCGATGCGGTGCTGGATATCGGTACCGGTTCCGGCTACGCGGCTGCGGTGCTGGCGTCGATTGCGGCGCGGGTGTTCAGTATCGAGCGGGTGCCGGAACTGGCGGAATCGGCGGCGGCGACCCTGGCGTCGGAAGGCTATGACAACGTGGTGGTGCGCTGTGGTGACGGCACCCTGGGCTGGCCCGAGCAGGCGCCGTTTGATGGCATTTGCGTGGCGGCCGGGGCACCGGTGGTGCCCGAGGCCCTGAAGCAGCAGTTGCGGGTCGGCGGGCACCTGGTGATTCCGGTCGGCTCGGTGCACACCTTGCAGACGTTGCGCCGGATCACCCGGGTTTCCGACACCGAGTACCGGACCAGCACCCTGTGCGACGTGCGCTTTGTGCCGCTGCTCGGGGAGCAGGGGTGGTCCTGACCTACCCTGGCCGCCCAGCAGTATGACC
>JBPEXK010000013.1:0-22695 GCA_052031745.1 Marinobacter sp.
ATGCGTTCGGCGGCGGCATCAATCACTTCCATCGCTTGGCCGCCGAGCTCACGGATGGACTCCGGCAGCCGCTCGTCGGTGAGGTCCAGGTCCTTGATCGGATCGGAATCCAGTTCGATGGTGAAGGTGCCTAAATCGGTATCCAGTTTGGTGACGTAGCGGGAATCCAGGTCGGCCTTGGCGTTGAGGCGCCCCGCCACCAATTCCACCAATTCGTCGTAGCCCAGTCCGGATAGCTCAATCTCTATGCCGACCCGGCGCTCTGTGCCGTCGTCGGTTTTGAGGACGTCTGGCATCTTGCAATCACAGTCACGAGTCATAGCACTCCCTAGCATCCATTTGCTCGCAGAATAAGATCAAAACACGATAACACACTCGCTGTTACCAGTAGGGTTACGCAAGCGACAGAAAATCGGTCTTCAGGCTTTACACTGGATAAAACACTGTATATAGTCGATTTACTGTATATAAAAACAGGGCTGGAAGCGGCCTCCGCTGCCGGCCCTCCGGGATCCGCGTGATAGACGCGTAATGGAGTAGCCCAATGAAGCTGACAGCAAGGCAATCTCAGGTACTGGAAATTATCCGGCGTTATTTGGACGAAACCGGTTACCCGCCGACCCGGGCCGAAATTGCTTCGGAGCTGGGCTTCCGCTCCGCCAACGCCGCCGAAGAACACCTGAGGGCCCTGGCCCGCAAGGGGGCCATTGAAATGGTTCCGGGTGCCAGCCGGGGTATCCGTCTGCCTGAAGCAGAAGAAGACCTAGGCCTGCCAATCATTGGTCAGGTGGCGGCGGGTAGCCCTATCCTCGCCCAAGAACATATCGAAGATCATGTAACCCTGCAGCCCGGTTTCTTCTCGCCTTCGGCCGATTACCTGCTGCGGGTGCGGGGCATGAGTATGAAGGACATCGGTATTCTCGACGGCGATCTGCTGGCTGTGCATCGGACTCAGGATGTGCAAAACGGCCAGGTGGTGGTTGCCCGGGTGGGCGAAGAAGAGGTCACGGTGAAGCGTTTCCGTAAAGAGGGCAGCAAGGTGTACCTGATCGCGGAGAACGAGGAATTTGAACCGATCGAAGTGGACCTGGCCGAACAGCAGCTGTTCATCGAAGGTCTGGGGGTGGGTGTGATCCGGCGGTCGGATCTGCACTGATCCCACCGGTTGCCAAAGTTAGTCGGAAAGCGGGTGAATCATGGAACAATTGAGCTTCAATCAGAACATCGCTTATCAGCAAGGTGCATTGTCGCGTACGGTATCGCCCTCAATGGCGACCAAGCGCCGTTCCGTCATCCGCACCCGTCGCCGACCAGAGCCGGCTGAGCCAGCGGTAACCGGTAACGTCACCGAGATCATCCTGCCTGAGGGGCAGGTGGAGAACTTCCAGCTGCTGCTTCCGATGCTCACTCAGCTGAATCAGGAGCGTCGCTGGCTGGCCTGGATCGATCCACCGCAGGCGCTGGTCAGCAAGTGGCAGAAGATGCATGGGATCGTCGCTGGTGAGCTGTTGGTGCTGCGGTCCACTGCCGAGTACTCCGCACAAGAGCTGGCAGAACGAGCGTTGAGTGCCGGTACCTGCCACGCGGTGGTCATGTGGACGCCGAAACTGGGAAAGCAGGCCTTTGAAGCCCTGCAGCAGGCCTCAGCGACTGGCAACAGCCACGGTGTGGTGCTGCGTCAGCGTTGACGGCGAATCGCGCTGAGCATGGGGTTGCCTGGGTGTGCGCCAACCCAGACCCCGCAGTCGCGGGGTCGAAAGGCGTCAACGGGTAGGATTAATGCAGGGTGTAGGAGGGCTGCGGTTCCACGACTTCGGAATCGTCTTCTTCCCAGTCAATGTCGTGGGCGACGTTGCCTACCGCCTCGATACCGGCAGCAATCATGGCTTTGGCCACGTTCATGTCGCGATCTTCCATCATTTCCCGCGCTTCTTCGGAAAACGAGATCTTAACCAGCGGCGCGCTGTCGTCGTCGATGCGGCGCAATGCATAGTCGCCGTTACTCAGTTGTACAATTTCAAAAAATGACGGTGACATTCGTAAAACCTTTCATGTAGTGGGCCTGGCAGAGCCTGCGGTCGTTACCACTCGCTGTGCTGCTCTTCCAGGTCATCCGCGAATTTTTTCATCGCAGTCAAAGTCTGCTTCAGTGATGCGGTCGACCGGTCTGGGCCGGTATCGGCAGAAACCGCTATGATGTTCTCCGCCGACACCGTTTTCCGCGTCGCCGGTGGTCGGCTCTGAGCGACTTCGAGCTGATCCAGGTGATTCCACCAACCGTTGGCCGTGCCCGCCAATTGCCGCAGGCGCGCCACGTCGTTTGACTCTTCCCCCAACAGCTGCGCCAGTTCTTCCAGTGTGCCCGGTTCGGCAGACCTTTGCTGATAGAGGCGCGCGACCATCACCAGCAGCAATTTCCGGGCCCGCAACAGCAACTCAATGGCGCCTTGCCTGGTGGCCTCTTGGTGCAGCGGCGAGCCGGCTTGGGCGAGGGCGCCCGAATCACCCGGGGCGATTTCGGCCTGATCCAACAAAACCCGTGCCAGAAACAACTTTTGCGAAACCTGGGAGTGCCACTGTGAGGCCATGCCGTACCTGCGCTCTCAACGTCGATGGATCGACCTGTTTGATAGCCGACCACCATAACATTTTTTAGGGAAAGTTTCTCGTCGCCGGCACGCCGACGTTCATTTCACAAGAAAATACATTAATCCGCTTGAAACGACCGTTTGAATTTGGCAAAAATCTCGCCGGCTGTCCGCTCGGCGCACTCTGTTTCTTTGTTTAGGCGAGAGAGTTGCGAGCAGGGAAAATCCGCAGCGGTCGCGTGATCAGTACGAATTTGGAGGGGAAAAGGATGCGGAATCTCGTAGTTGCAGGTCTAGCAACGGTAATGATGGGTGTCTCTGGACCGACGCTCGGTAAAGTCACGCCAGAGCGAGCCAAGGCGCTGGACCAGGAACTGACGCCGGTGGGCGCGGAGCGGGCCGGCAATTCCTCCGGAACCATCCCCGCCTGGACCGGGGGGCTGGCAACGCCGCCAGAAGGCTGGCAGAAGGGCCAGATCGAAACCAATCCCTTCCCGGAGGACAAGCCGCTGTACGTGGTGACTGCTGAAAACGTCGACCTCTACCGCGACCGTCTCACCGCTGGCCACGTTCAGATGCTCGAGCAGTACGGACCAGATTTCTTTATGCCGGTGTATCAGACCCGGCGCACGGCCGCGTTCCCCGAACACGTTTACGAAAAGTCCAAGGAGAATGCGGTCCAGGCGGAGTTGCTGGATAACGGCAATGGCGTGCGCGGTACCATCATGACCAGTCCGTTTCCGATCCCCGAAAACGGTCTGGAAGCCATCTGGAATCACATTCTTCGTTACCGGGGCACCGAGGTGGCGTTCCGCAGTGCGTCTGCGACCCCCCAGGTCGATGGTTCCTACAACCCGGTGGTCAACGATTACGAGTATTTCTTCGCGTACAGCAAGAAGGGCGCGGAACTGGCCGAGATCGACAACAAGATCTTTTACCTGAAGACCGATACCGTGTCGCCCTCGTCCCTGGCAGGAACCATCACCCTGGTACACGAAACTCTCGACCAAGTACGTTCGCCGCGCCTGGCCTGGCGCTACGATTCCGGATCGCGCCGGCTGAGACGATCGCCCAACCTGGCGTACGAAACCGACCTGCCGAACTCCTCGTCGCTGCGCTCGGTGGACCAGAAGGATATGTACAACGGCGCCCCCAACCAGTACGACTGGACCCTCAAGGGCAAGCGCGAAATGCTGGTACCCTATAATGCCTACCTCCTGCATGAGGAAGGGGTCAGCCCAGGCGATGTGATCCGCCCACGCCATATCAACCAGGAGCTGGCGCGGTACGAGCTGCATCGGGTCTGGGTGCTGGAAGCGACGCGGCGCACCGGCATCGGCCACATCTACGATCGCCGGGTGTTCTACCTGGACGAAGACAGCTGGCAAATCCTGGCCTCCGAAGAGTACGACGAGAACGGCAATCTGTGGCGTGTGTCCGAGGCCCACAACATCAGCTATTACAGTGAGCCGGTGTTCTGGACTACCATGGAGATGACTTACGATTTAAAGGCGAAACGTTATTACATCGACGGTTTGGACGACGGATTTTCGGCGTACGACTTCGAGCCGGGCTTCCGGGGCAGTGAATTCACCGCTTCCGCAGCCCGCCGCGACGCCCGCCGCTGAGTCTTCCCCGACGCCAGAGCCGGCAAGCTGCGGCTCTGGCGCCCTCTGAGCGTTTCCCTCCATTCATTCGCTGCGCCGCACACAGGAGCACATGCCATGGCCACCGCCGCCGACCATTTGGACCAGTTCGACCAACTGATGACGGAGCTAGGACGTGCCCTGGCCGACCAGGACTGGGATCGCCTGTCGGAACTCAACGGACAGGTTCAGGCCCGGGTGGCGCCGCTGATGGCCGCGCTGGAAGCCCAGGAACTGGATGCCGCTGAGGTTCGGACCCGGCTCGAGGAGATGCAGCAACTGGTGGAAGCGGCTAACCAGGGCGCGGTCAAAGCCCGCCATGAAGCCAAGGCCGCGCTCCAGGGGGTGAACCAGAATCGTAATGCCGCCAAGGCCTACCAGAATATTTCGTCCAATCGCCCCAAGTAGCGTCATAAAATTGACTCTGAAGTCTGTACAGTCTTAAATACCGCTCAAATCCATCAAGAGATTCTGGTGAATGTCCAAAAATAACAAAGTGCTGGTGCTGAGTGATGATGAGCCACGACGCCGGGACATAGTCACAATTCTTGAGTTCATTGGCGAAGAGCAGATTGTCCATGGTGCGGAAGCGCTTGCCCTTCTGGACTCCGGCGAGGGTGACGACCTCGACGAAATTGCCGCTGCGGTAGTTAACGGGGAAGACCCCAAAGTCCTCGAGAATGTTGTCTCGCTGTGTGCCAAAACCCGGGGCGTACCGGTTCTGCTGATTGGCGATCCTGCGCTCAAGGGCCTGGCCTCGGACGACGCGGCCAGGGTCATCGCGCGCATGGAATGGCCGCTCAACTACACCAAGTTCGTGGATTCCCTGTACCGCGCCCAGATCTTCCGCGACCAGTTCAGTCGCACCCGGGAGCGTGGTCAGCAGCGGGGTCTACAGCTGTTCCGCAGTCTGGTCGGCACTTCGCGCAAGGTACACCAGGTACGCCAGCTGATGGAGCAGGTGGCTGACAAAGACGTCAGCGTGCTGATCACCGGCGAATCCGGTACCGGTAAAGAAGTAGTAGCTCGTAACCTGCACTACCATTCCGCGCGCCGCGACAAGCCCTTTGTGCCGGTCAACTGCGGCGCCATACCGGCGGAATTGTTGGAGAGCGAGTTGTTCGGCCATGAGAAGGGCGCTTTCACCGGGGCGATCACCGCACGAGTGGGTCGCTTCGAGATGGCCGAGGGTGGCACCTTGTTCCTGGACGAAATCGGCGACATGCCCCTGAACATGCAGGTCAAGATCCTCCGGGTATTGCAGGAGCGCACCTTCGAGCGGGTCGGCAGCAACCGGACCCAGTCCGCCGACGTGCGCATCATCGCCGCGACCCACAAGCATCTTGAAGACATGATCGAAACCGGTGATTTCCGCGAGGACCTGTATTACCGGCTAAACGTGTTCCCCATCGAGATGCCGGCCCTGCGCGAGCGGGTCGAGGACATTCCGCTGCTGATCAACGAACTGATCGCGCGCATGGAAAAGGAAAAGCGCGGTTCCCTGCGCATGAACTCTGCCGCGATCATGAGCCTGTGCCGGCACAACTGGCCGGGCAACGTCCGGGAGCTGGCGAACCTGGTGGAGCGCCTGGCCATCATGCATCCCTATGGTGTGATCGGGGTGCAGGAGTTGCCGAAGAAGTTCCGCTACGTGGACGACTACGATGAAAACCGGCCGGTGGAAGACACCGGCATGCCGTCGGCGATTCCCGGGCTGGTGGGCCTGGACGCGCCCGCGCTGTTGCCGGTGAACGGCATCGACCTGAAGGACTACCTGTCGAACCTGGAAAAGCAGTTGATTCAGCAGGCTCTGGACGAGGCCGGCGGAGTGGTCGCGCGGGCGGCCGAGAAGCTGCGGATCCGCCGGACCACCCTGGTGGAGAAGGTGCGCAAGTACGGTCTGAAAGAGGAAGAATCGGAAGAGTCCTGAGCCCCGGCCAGCCCCCTCACATCCCCGGCCGAAACGGCGTCAAAGGTTTGTAACCGATGGCGCCGTTCGCATTTCTGGCCGACGTAAATTCGTCGTTCACGCCAAACCTTAAACTGCTTCTTACTGATAATTAACAAAAAATCCAAGTTGGCACGGTGCTGGCTTACTACCTCGCAAACGAATAATCCGAATGGTGCGTTCCAGTGAACGGAGCGGTCAGGGGGCGAAGGTATGAGTCAGGCACATTTTGTTATCCAGTCCGAGTCGCAGAAGTCCGGCGCTAATGCCGCGGCAGATGTGAACGACAAGGTCACGGCATTGTTTCCCCAGCAGGAAGACGAGGCCGTGGATTCGGCGCTGGAGCTGTTCAACCGCATGTCCCGGCAGATCACCGATTCCTATCGCACCCTGGAATCCCGGGTTAATCAGCTGTCCGGGGAGCTATCCCAGGAATCCATGCAACGTCAGCAGGAGCTAGAGCAGAAGGAGCAGCTGGCTGATCGGCTGTCGACGCTGTTGAAGGCGCTGCCTGCAGGCGTTGTGGTGCTTGATAGCCAGGGTGTGGTGACCCAGACCAACCCGGCGGCCATCGCCTTGTTGGGTGAGCCGCTGGACGGTGAGCGCTGGGTCGACGTGATTCATCGCTGCTTTGCTCCGCGTCGGGATGACGGTCATGAAGTATCTCTGAAAGACGGTCGTCGGGTCAGCATTGAAATCCGGACCATGGAAAACCAACCGGGTCAGTTGATCCTGCTGACCGACCTGACTGAAACCCGTCAGCTCCAGTCGCAACTGGCCCATGCCCAGCGCCTGTCCGCGATGGGCAAGATGGTGGCCTCGCTGGCTCATCAGATTCGCACCCCTCTCTCCGCGGCCATCCTGTATGGCGGCCACCTGAGCCAGGACGACCTGGACGAAGAAATGCGCCAGCGCTGTGCCTCCCGCCTGATGTCTCGGCTGACGCACCTGGAGCAGCAGGTACGTGACATGCTGATCTTCGCCCGGGGTGAAACCCGCCTGGCGGAAGAGCTGTCGGCGGCCACCCTGGTCACCGCCCTGGACGCCGCAGTGGAAGGCCTGAAGCCCAGTGCCGATGCCCGGGTGTCGTTGGTAAACCAGGTGTCCGAGCAAAGCCGGCTGATGTGCAACCGCGATGCCCTGGTAGGCGCCTGCACCAACCTGGTCAACAACAGCCTGGAAGCCGGGGCGACCGAGGTGGCGGTGCAAGTGGTTTCGGAGGGCGCGGAACTGGTGATTCGGGTGCTCGACAACGGTCCGGGGTTCCCGGCAGCCGAAGCCAATCGTCTGATGGAGGCGTTTTACACCACCAAGTCCCACGGCACCGGCCTCGGCCTAGCGGTGGTTCAGGCGGTAGTAAAAGCGCACCAGGGACAGTTTCATATTGAAGCGCTGGAGCAGGGCGGAGCTGTCGCCACCCTGCGCCTGCCGCAGTTGAAGAACAACCACTAATCGGAGGCAACCATGGCCAAGGCCCAGATTCTGATTGTTGAGGACGACCATGACCTGCGCGAGGCACTGGTAACCACCCTGGAGCTGTCCAAGTTCCGGGTGCGTGAGGCTGCCAACGCCCAGGAAGCCCTGGCGCGGCTGGCCGAGTCTCCGGTGGATATGGTGGTCAGCGACGTCAACATGCCGGGGCTGTCCGGCCACGAACTGCTGGCGGAGGTGCAGCGCCTGTACCCGGGCCTGCCAATGATGCTGATCACCGCCTACGGTCAGATTGACCACGCCGTGTCCGCCATGCAGGCCGGCGCCATCGATTATCTGGTCAAGCCGTTCGAACCCCAGGTGCTGGTTCAGGCGGTCAGCAAGGTTGTCGGTGGTGGCAAGCAGAAATCTTCGGACGCGCCGGTGGCGGAAGACCCGGTCAGCAAGCGTATGTTCCAGCTGGCTACCAAGGTCGCTGGCAGCGATTCTACGGTAATGATCTCTGGCGAGAGCGGCACCGGCAAGGAAGTGCTGGCGCGCTTCATTCACCAGCAGTCGCCGCGGGCCGAGCAGCCGTTCGTTGCCATCAATTGCGCCGCCATTCCTGAGAACATGCTGGAGGCGATTCTGTTCGGGCACGAGAAGGGCGCCTTCACCGGTGCGGTCTCGGCCTCGCCGGGCAAGTTCGAGCAGGCCAATGGCGGTACCATCTTGCTGGACGAGATCTCGGAAATGGATCTGGGGCTGCAGTCCAAGCTACTGCGGGTTCTGCAGGAGCGGGAAGTGGAGCGGGTTGGTGGTCGCAAAACCATCGCCCTGGACGTCCGGGTGGTGGCCACCACCAACCGCGATCTGGCCGACTATGTGCGTGAAGGCAAGTTCCGGGAAGACCTGTACTACCGCCTCACCGTTTTCCCGATGCACTGGCAGCCACTGCGGGAGCGGCCCCTGGACATCATGCCGCTGGCCCAGTCGTTGTTGAAGAAGCACTGCGGCAAGATGAAGCTCACCGGCATCAGCTTTGCCGCCGATGCCCAGAATGCGCTGATGAACCACGCCTGGCCCGGCAACGTGCGGGAGCTGGATAACGCGGTGCAGCGGGCTCTGGTGCTGCAACAGGGCAATGTGATTCACGCCGGCGATCTGTGCCTGGAACTGGGCATCACCGGTCGGTCCGACCTGGCCCCGGCGGCCAGTGCACCGGTGTCCGCTGGCGTTCAGAGTACTCCAGAGTACGAGCAGCCCCATGCGCAGCCGCATTCGCACTCTCATTCTCAATCTCAGCCCGTCGGCCAGAATGAGTTGGCGGCGTTCGAAAGTGCCGATGCCGGTGCGGCCGGCTCGCTCGGCAATGATCTTCGCCAACAGGAGTTCCGTATTATTATCCAGACGCTCAAGCAGGAGCGTGGGCGTCGCAATCGCGCAGCCGAGCAGCTGGGTATTAGTCCGCGGACCCTTCGTTACAAACTCGCTCAGATGCGCGATGCTGGTATCGATCTCGATACCGAGCTGGCCATGGCCTGACCTCTGTAACAGACTCCTTCATTGGGCACTCGTCAGGGTGCCCTTTTTTTGTCCGCTCCTTTCCCCTTGGCAAGCGCTTTCAGTTCGTCAAAACTCCGTCACAGCGTGGCCTCCGGTCCATTAACTGAATATTAAGTTTCTGATATATATGGTTAAAACCTAGTTGGCCCGGCCATTGCTTAAACGGCTGTAACAGAATTCCGTGAGTTGCTCCGTCGCCCGGTGCGGCGGAATTGGGAGAAAGTTATGGTCCAGCGTGCCGACATCAACAGCGTCCTGTCAGACATCCGCTCACTGCGTTCGCAGATGATGCAGAACCAACAGATCCAGCAGGATCAGTCGGTGCGAGGTCGTGTGGACGGTCCGCGCCAGGTTCAGGGTATCCAGGAGACCCAGGAAACCCCGAGCTTCAGCGACATGCTGGGCAAGGCAGTAAACAACGTGAACGAGCTGCAGCAGACCACCAGCGAGCTGCGCACGGCCTACGACATGGGCGATCCCAACGTGGACATCACCAAGGTGATGATTGCGGCCCAGAAATCCTCTGTCTCCTTCGAGGCCCTGACCCAGGTTCGAAACCGGGTTGTGCGCGCCTACGAAGACATCATGAACATGCCGATCTGATAACGGAGCAGAGCAATGGCCAGCGTTCCTGCACAAACCACCTCTTCCAACGTCCCAGCTAACCAGGGTGGCGACGGCCCTGAGAGCGGCAGCGACATGTTCCTCGGCTTCAATCGCCTGAACCTGCTGCGCCAGGTTGGCCTGATGGTCGGCCTCGCCGCCAGTGTCGCGCTGGGCGTGGCGGTGGTGCTGTGGGCCCAGGAACCGAACTACCAGCCGGTGGTGGGTGACCTGTCCTCCTACAACCCCCAGGACGTAACCACCATCCTTGAAAGCAACGGCATCGATTACAAAATGGACCCGCGCAGCGGCGCCTTGTTGGTACCGTCGGAGCAGGTCTACAACGCCCGACTCAAGCTGGCCGCTGAGGGCGTGACTGATCAGAAAACCATGGGCTACGAGCTGCTTGACCAGGAACGCGGACTGGGTACCTCCCAGTTCATGGAAACCGTCAGCTACCGTCGTGGTCTGGAAGGCGAGCTGGCCCGCACCATCAGCGCCATGCGCGGAGTGCGCAGCGCCCGGGTGCATCTGGCCATTCCCGAGCGCTCGGTGTTTGTCCGGGATGCCCGTGAGCCGTCCGCCTCGGTGTTTCTCGAGGTGTTCGCCGGTCGTCGGCCGGAGCAGGAGCAGATCAACGCGGTGGTCAATCTGGTCGCCGGCAGCATTCCGATGATGAAGAAAGCCAACGTCACGGTGGTGGATCAGAATGGCAACCTGCTGACCGGTAAGGAAGCCGGCGGTGACACCGACCGGATGAAAGACCAGTACGAATACACCTCCAAGGTCGAGGAACGGCTGACCCGGCGGGTAGCGTCGCTGATTGCCCCGATCGTGGGTGAAGGTCGTTACCGGGCCGAAGTATCGGCGGACCTCGATTTCTCCTCCGTGGAGCAGGCTGAGGAACTGTTCAACCCTGAGCAGCAGGCGGTGCGCAGCGAGCGGGAAATGTCGGAGCAGCGGGTTCCCGGCGCCGGGCCTTTCGGTATTCCGGGGGCGCTGTCCAATCAGCCCCCGGCCGAGGCCAACGCGCCCGAGCAGGTGAACGGTGCCGCCGGCGATGATGAAGAGGAAGCCCCGGCCCAGCCGGTGGACGTGCGCCGGGAATCCACCCGCAATTACGAGATGGATCGCACCGTCAGTTACGTGCGCCAGGAACTGGGTCGAATCAAGCGAGTTACCGTGGCTTTGGCGGTGGATGACCAGAAGGTGGTGGACCCGCAAACGGGCGAAGTCAGCTTCCAGCCCTGGCCCGAGCAGGAGCTGCAGCGCCTGAGCATGCTGGTTCGGGACGCGGTCGGATACTCCGCCGCCCGCGGTGACAGCGTCACCGTCATGAACACGGCGTTTGCGCCGGAAGAAACCATCGAATTCGAAGCACCGGCGTTCTGGGAGCAGCCCTGGTTCTGGGACCTGATGAAGCAGGTGCTGGCGGGACTGGTGATCCTGGTGCTGGTTCTGGGCTTGCTGCGCCCGACGCTCAAGAGCCTGTCTGGCAGCGGTCAGCGTGAGCGCGACAGTAGCAGCAGCGATCGCGGCTACGGCGACCTGGACAGCATCGAAGGTGGCCAGGAGCTGCGGGATGCCATGTCCGGCCAGGACGACCTGCTTTTGCCGGGCGCTTCGGACAGCTATGATAGGCAGCTGAATTCCTTGAAAGGCCTGATTGCAGAAGACCCGGCCCGGGTTGCCCAGGTCATGCGTCAGTGGGTGAATGTCGATGACTGATCAAGACAACCAGGCAGGCGCCGGCGCGGCGCAGAAGCCCCAGCGAAAAATCCCGCGGGTCGAGCAGGCTGCAATCCTGCTGATGTCCCTGGGTGAGGCCGATGCCGCCCAGGTGCTCAAGCACATGGGGCCGAAAGAAGTGCAGAGGGTTGGCGTGGCCATGGCGCAGATGAAAGACGTCAGCAAAGACGACGTCACCTTTGTGCTCAACCAGTTTGTCGACGCCGTCGGCGGCCAGACCGGTCTGGGCGTGGGCAACGATGACTACATCCGCGCCATGCTGACCCAGGCCCTGGGCGACGACAAGGCGGCCAGCCTGATCGACCGCATCCTGATCGGTGGCAACACCACCGGCCTGGACACCCTGAAGTGGATGGAGCCCCGCGCCGTGGGCGACATCATCCGCTATGAGCACCCGCAGATTCAGGCCATTGTTATCTCTTACCTGGACCCGGACCAGGCCGCGGAAATCCTCGCCACCCTGGACGACAAAGTGCGTCTGGACGTGATGATGCGGGTGGCCTCCCTGGAGAGTATCCAGCCCCAGGCCCTGCAGGAGCTGAACGACATTCTCGAGAAACAGTTCTCCGGCGGTTCGGCAGCCCAGACCAGCCGCATCGGCGGCATCAAGCGTGCGGCCGATATCATGAACTTCATGGACCGGAGCATCGAAGGCAACCTGATGGACTCCATCAAGGACATGGATCCGGACCTGGCATCCACCATCGAAGACCTGATGTTCGTGTTCGACAACCTCAAGGACATCGACGACCGGGGCATCCAGGCCCTGCTGCGGGAAGTGTCCTCGGAAGTGCTGGTGGTGGCCCTGAAGGGTGCCGACGAAGCGGTGAAGGAAAAGGTCTTCAACAACATGTCCAAGCGTGCTGCCGAGTTGCTGCAGGATGACCTGGAGGCCAAGGGGCCAGTCAAGGTCAGCGAAGTGGAGGCGGCGCAGAAAGACATTATTACCGTTGCCCGGCGCATGGCCGAGGCGGGTGAGATCTCCCTCGGCGGTGCCGGCGAAGAAATGATGTGATGAAAGACTCCTCGAAGGATCTCAACCGCATACCGAAGGAAAAGCTCACAGCGTACGAACGCTGGGAGCTGCCGTTGCTGGATGAACGAGGTAACGAAATTGCCCGGGAGGAGGAGCGGGACGTCAAGCCTTTGACGGCCGCCGATCTCGGGCAGATTCGCCAGACCGCCCACGAGGACGGCTACAGCGAGGGTCGGGACGCTGGCTATCAGGCCGGCCTGGCCGAGGGCCGGGCCCAGGGCCACGCCGAAGGCCTGGAAACTGGCTTGGCAGAAGGCCGCGAACAGGGCGAAAAGCAGGGTTACGACGATACCCGCAAAGAACTGGACGCCAAGCTCGATCGTCTCGAACATCTGATGGGCGAGTTGGTCCTGCCCATTCGTCGCCACGAGGACGAGGTGGAAACCGCTCTGGTGAACCTGACCACCGCTTTGGCCAGGGCGGTGGTGTTCCGTGAGCTGACCCTGGATTCGTCCCAGATTCGCACGGTGGTGCGCCGAGCCCTGGCGTCATTACCGTCCACCGCTGACAACCTGCGTATTCACGTCCATCCCGACGACGAGGCCCTGGTGCGCGAGGTGACGGCGCGCCTGGAGACGTCGGCCACCGTCGTCGGCGACGAAGACATCCTGCCCGGTGGCTGCAAGGTGGAAACCCGCCACAGCCTGGTGGATTTCACCGTGGAAAAACGCTTCCAGCGCGCGGTTCAGAGCATGGTGGCTCAGCAGACGGATGAGGGCGACGCCGGCGACAGCGAGGAGCTGGACGCCATGATGGGCGACCTGTCCGATTTCCAGCGCGAGGTGTTGAGCACTTCCGAGGCGGACGACTTTGATGAGGCTGATGGCTCTGATGAGGCGGATGGCTCTGGCGGGGCGGACGGCACTGATACAGGTGAGGACGATGACCTCACGCCTGGCTGATCGGCTCAACCAATTCCAGAATTTTCTCGGCGACGAACCGACCCCGGAGCTTTCCGGCCGCCTGACACGCATGGTGGGTCTGACCCTGGAGTGCGTCGGCTGCCCTATGGTGGTCGGTGACCGCTGTGTGATCGAAGGCCAGGGCACCGGCACTATTGAAGCCGAAGTGGTGGGTTTTGAGGACGATCGCGTGTACCTCATGCCCCTGACCGCCATCGATGGACTCCGACCCGGTGCCCGGGTGGTACCGGTTTCGGCCACCAGTCGAGTGCCGGTCGGGCCGCAGATGCTTGGCCGTGTGGTCAACGGCAGTGGTGAGCCCTTGGACGGCAAAGGCCCTCTGCAGGCTGAGGCTCGGGTGTCTCTGTCCGGTGACATCATCAACCCGTTGAATCGGGCGCCGGTGCGGCAATCCATGGATGTGGGCATTCGCGCTATCAATTCCCTGCTGACTGTCGGCCAGGGCCAGCGTCTGGGTCTGTTTGCCGGCAGTGGCGTTGGTAAAAGTATGCTGCTGGGCATGATGACGCGCTTCACCGATGCCGACATCACCGTAGTTGGCCTGATCGGCGAGCGGGGGCGGGAGGTCAAGGAATTTATCGAGGACATCCTGGGCGACGAGGGCCTGGCCCGGTCGGTGGTGGTGGCTTCGCCGGCGGACGATTCGCCGCTGATGCGCCTGCGCGCTGCCATGCTCACCACCCGCATTGCCGAGTACTACCGGGATCAGGGCAAGCGAGTGCTGCTGCTGATGGATTCGCTCACCCGCTATGCCCAGGCCCAGCGGGAAATTGCCCTGGCGGTGGGCGAGCCGCCTGCCACCAAGGGGTACCCACCGTCGGTATTTGCCAAGCTGCCGCAGCTGGTGGAACGAACCGGCAACGGCCGACCCGGTGGTGGTTCCATTACCGCTTTCTATACCGTCCTGACCGAGGGTGACGATCAGCAGGATCCCATTGCTGACGCTGCCCGCGCCATCCTCGATGGCCACATTGTGTTGTCCCGTCGTCTGGCCGAAGAAGGTCATTACCCGGCCATCGATGTCGAGGCCTCCATCAGCCGGGTCATGCCCCAGGTCACAGAAACTGAGCATTTTGCCCGTGCCCAACGCTTCAAGCAGGTGTATTCTCGCTACCAGCAAGCTCGGGACCTGATCAGTGTCGGCGCCTACGTGAAAGGCTCGGACCCGGAAACCGACTTTGCCATCACCCACATCGCGAACATGCGCCAGTTCCTGCAGCAAGGCTTGAATGAAAGCGCGCCCCTGAAGGACAGCATTGAGCAGCTGTTGGCAGTGGTGCCGGAGCGCCGGTCACCGGATCGGATCAAGTCCGCCGCCGTGAACAACCAGCCGGGTGCCGCCGGAGATAGAGGCTGATGCTGCGCTCGAAACGTCTGGAAGTGGTGCTGACGCTGGAAGAGCGCAAGGAGCAGGAGGCCCTCGAGCGTATGGGCGAGGCGCGCAAGTTGGTGGAGCAGCAACGGCAGCAGGTCAACAATCTGCACCAGTACCAGCAGGAATACCGGGACCAGATTCGCGCCAACCAGCAGGGCGTGGTTGATGTGCGGCGCCTGCAATCCTACCAGGCCTTCATTGGCCAGTTGGACCAGGTGATCGCCCAGCAGCAAAAACAGCTGGATCAGGCGGAAAAGGTGTTCGACGCGCGCCGGGCGGAATGGCAGGAAGCTTATGAGCGCAAGCGGGGCATGGAAAAGTACATCGAATCCTGTCGCCTGCAGGAGCGGCGCGAGCAGGATATAAAAGAACAGAAACTGGCGGACGAGGCGGCCGGCCGCGCCTTCGTCAGACGCCAACGCTAAAACCGGACCCCGTCGATTTCCGGCGAGTGCATTTTAATCCTATTGGGCTATCCTTACCCCAAGACGATTCGCACCTATTCGGGCGGTCCATGCTACACAGATTTCCTCCGGAGGTTTGGGAATGCCGATTCAGACACGTCGTGGTGAGGACAGCGAAACCCTGATCATCAGTATTGAAGGTCGGTTTGATTTCAGCACCCACCAGGCTTTCCGTGACGCCTACGAGCACGGGGACGAATCCATTCGCTACTACATCGTTGATCTGTCCGATACCACCTATCTCGACAGCTCCGCGCTCGGCATGTTGCTGTTGCTTCGCGATTACGCCGGCGGCGACGGTGCTCGCATCTCGATCGAAAACTGCAACAACGATGTCCGTCGCATCCTGTCCATCTCCAATTTCGAGCAGCTGTTCGCGATTCGCTGATCCAACTGCCCGGAGTTCAATGTGGACGAGTCCGTTGCGGAGCCTCAGTCGCTCACCATCCTGATCGCCGACGACAGTGACACGGATCGCCTGATCCTGGCTGCCCTGGTCAAGCGCCTGGGGCACCAGGTGGTCGAGGCGGTGGATGGCCAGGAAGCCGTTCGGCTCTTCCAGGACTGCGAGCCAGACATAGTGCTGTTGGACGCCCTGATGCCGGTGATGGATGGCATGGAGGCGGCGCGCGTCATCAAGGAGCTGGCCGGCGAGCGCATGGTGCCACTGATCTTCCTGACCTCGCTGTCGGAAGCGGACGAACTGGCCAAATGCCTCGATGCCGGCGGCGACGATTTCCTGAGCAAACCCTACAACCGCATCATCCTGGAAGCCAAGATCAACGCCTTCAACCGGATGCGATTGATGCACCGGGCCCTGTCCCGCCAGCGCGACCACATCCGGGAACGCAACCTGCACCTGCTGGAAGAACAGCGCACCGCCAAGCGGGTGTTCGACAACGTTGCCCATACCGGCTGTCTGGATGCCCCCAACGTCCGCTATCACGCCTCGCCCCTGGCCATCTTCAATGGCGACGTCCTGTTTGCCGCACCTCTGCCGGGCGGTGGCATGCTGATTTTCGTCGGCGACTTCACCGGCCACGGCCTGCCGGCCGCCATTGGAGCCATGCCGCTGGCGGAAATTTTCTATGGCATGGTGAGCAAGGGCTTCAAGGGCTCGGATGTGCTCCGGGAATTCAACCAGAAGCTGAAACAGATTCTGCCGCCGGGCATGTTTTGTTGTGGAGCCATGATCGAGGCCGATTTCAAACAGAGCCGGTTGCAGGTCTGGAACGGGGGCTTGCCCGATGGCTGGTTTGTCCGCGAATCCGGCGAACTGGAGGTGCTGCCGTCACGGCACCTGCCTCTGGGCATTCAGTCCGCGGACCTGTTCGACGACACCATGGTCTCTCTCAGTACCATGCCCGGGGACCGGGTGCTGATCATGACCGACGGCCTGATCGAATACTGCAACAGCGACGGGCAGTCGTTTGGTGAGGCCGGCATCCGCCGGGCCCTGCATCAGCGGGACAGCGGTCAGCATCCGTTCGACGCGGTGATGGACGGCTTTCGCGGCTTCGCTACCAGCGAGGCCGACAGTGACGACCTGACCCTGTGCTGCATCGAAATGGTCGACGAGGCCGGGCTTGCCACCATCAAGGATCGGGTGGAACCGTCGGCGTTGCCGGGCCCGAAGGAGTGGCGCTGCGAGTACGAGATTCGTGAGCACACCCTCGAGGAGTTCAGCCCTCTGCCGCTGCTGCTGCACATCTGTATGGAGGTGCCGGGGCTCCGGCGCCGCAGCGGCGAGATCTACACCCTGCTGGCGGAGTTGTACAATAATGCCCTCGAGCACGGGGTGCTGGAACTGTCGTCGGACTGGAAGCACTCCGCGGACGGCTTCGATCGCTATTACGAAGAGCGCCGACGCCGGCTGGGCAAGGTTGGCGGGCATTACATCCGCTTCAGCCTCAGCCACACCATGACCGAGTCTGGCGGCCGTTTGCGGATCGTGTGTGAGGACAGCGGTTCCGGCTTCGACTTCCACAAACTGCCGGAGCCAGGGCCGGAATGGAAGTCCGGCAAACCGGGCCGGGTCAGCCGGTACGCCGGGCGGGGCATTCAGCTCTTGAAACGCCTGGCGGAAACGGTCATTTTTCACCAGCCCGGCAATCGGGTTGAAATCATCTTTGACTGGGAGGCCGCCGGCAGCTCGCCGGAACCGGCGCCCGCAAACCGGCACTGACCGGAACCAGCACATGGGGGTAGGTATGAGTGACAAACCGCACCTTGACGAAGAAGCCCTCGCAGAGCTTCAGGATGTCATGGAGGACGAGTTCGAAGTGCTGATCCACACGTTTCTGACCGACTCTCGGGAGCGGGTCGCGGCCCTGAAGATGGCCCTGGCAGACCAGGACCCGGAGGCTCTGGCGCAGACCGCCCACAGCTTCAAGGGCAGTTGCATCAACATCGGCGCGCCCTATCTGGGCGAGTTGTGTCGGGAGGCGGAAACCGCCGGCAAGGAGCGGGAGATGGGCCAGGTCTCTGCCATCGTCGGCGCCATTGAGGCGGAGTTCCAGCGCGTGACCAAGCTGCTGGAAGAACTCCTGGTACCCTGATCGCCATCAAAGGTTTGGCATCGCTTTTGCAAAACCTCAGGAAACGGCCCGAATGCCCGGCGTAAGTCGGCAATTTTCGGGTGGTCACCAGACGAAAGCGGCAAGAGGTTGCCATGCCCCAGATGGTTCTTCCCCAAACTCCCGCTCCCGGGATGAAAAACGACGTCAGCCAAGGCAAGGCGTCCGGCCCAGCCCAGGGTTCGGATCGCGAGAGCCGGTACGAATCGGTATCGCGGGCCGAGCAGAAACGACTGGACCGGCAAGAAGCCGATCGCCGGGCTGCCAAAGCCGAGGAAAGCGCCCGTCAGCAGGAGCGCGAGCCGGCGTCGGAACCCACGGCCAAGACCGCCGCCGCTGAGGGCGAGCAGACCAAGGCATCCAAATCCGAAACCGGCGATGAACAGCGTCCGACAACCGAGGCCGAGGCCAGCGACAAAGCCGCTCAGACCGTCGCTGACAGCGAGGAAAGCCTGGACGCGCCTGTCGAGGTCGTGCCGACCACCTTCGCCGAGTTGCAGGCGCTGCTGGTGCCAGCGTCGACAGCCGGACAGGGCGCCGGCTCGGCAGCGACCGCTGCTAACGGCGCTGGCCAGACTGGCGTGCTGCCGTCTGTGGCCGCGGGCGCGGGTAAGCTGAACAGCGGGTTGACTGGCAAGCCGGGGCAGGGCGGCCAGGTTGCGCCCGGGCTGACGGCCGGTGTGCAGTTAACCGAGGCCCTCGCATCGACCCTGGGCAGCGAAGCCAGTCGCCCGGCCGAACCGACCAGCCTGATTGCTTCCGGTCGATTCCAATCCAGCCTGGAAGTGGCCAGCCAGCAGGTGGCCAATGCTGCGGCGACCAAGCTGCCCGCAGAGGCCGCGGTGCCCCTGCGCAGCTACGCTACCTCCATTGATACCCCGGTCGGCCAGGCCGAGTGGGGCGACAAGGTGATGGGTAAGCTCAGCTGGCTCACCGCCAGAAACATGTCGGTAGCGGAAATTCACCTGACCCCGCCGGACATGGGCCCGATGGAAGTAAAGGTTCGGGTTCAGAATGAACAGGCCAACATTACCGTGCACGCGGCCAACCCCGTGGTTCGGGAACAGCTGGAACAGCAATCCCACCGCCTGCGCGACATGCTCGGCGAACAGGGCCTGAACCTGAGCCAGTTCGACGTCTCCGACTCGCCGCAGCAGCGCAGTGGTGAGCAGGAATCGGGTGAGGACCAGGGCACTGGTGGCCGTGGCGGCTCTGAGGAGTCTCTGCTGGCCGAGGCCGACGAGGCCGAAGCGCATCTCGGCAGTCTGGATCTGAGCTGGAAAGGTGAGGTGGACATTTTCGCCTGACCCTAACCTGACCCCTGGCACCTGCGCCGTCGTTGATCGTCGCGGCGGCGCTTCAGCTCACGCCACCCCGCAGTTTCGAATGAACTCTTCTGCTAACTATCCGGTCCCGTCTCCAATCGGCTTTGCCCATCCTTCCGCTCAGCGCTAAACTGCTTGTTCGCACGAAAGGGATGGGTGTTCTGGCCCGCCCTTTGCATCACATCCCTCAAAGTCGCGGAATAACCCTCCGTTCGACGGATTTCTGACAAAGCGAAGACTATGGCCGAAAACACTGAAGCAGCAGCGGAACCCGCCAAGAAAGGCAAGCTGAAAACGATCATCCTGTTGGTGGTCGTAGTCATTCTGGCGGTTGTATTGTCGGTGGTGGGCACTCTCTGGTTCCTGGGCGGCGGCTTGCCGGGCATGGCCGAAGATGACGCCGAGGGCGCCGACGAGCCGGTCGAAGAGGTGTTCGTGGCCAGCAGTTACGTCGAGCTTGAGAAAGCGGTGGTGACCACGGTGAAAGCCAGTGGCGGACGCCAACGCTACGCCCAGGTGTACCTGGCACTGGAAGCCAAGGACCCGCAGGCATTGGCGGCGGCCGAGCTGCACATGCCGCTGATTCGCAGTCAGTTGGTGACCGTCCTGGGCGGTAGCCAGTTTGAGGAATTACAGACGCCGGAGGGTCGAAAAGGCCTGGCCGAGCGCATGTCCGGCACCGTTAACCAGGTGCTGGAACAGGAAGGTGAACCTGCCATCGAGCGGGTGTTGTTCAGAAATTTTGTGGTGCAATAGGACCCGACTCGGGTAAGGCATTTCAGGGGCAGGGCTACGTATGCAGGACTTGTTGTCACAGGACGAAATCGATGCGCTCCTCCACGGGGTGGACGATGGCGATATCGATACCTATGAAGAGGTCGACGATACCGGCGTAAAGTCCTACGACCTCGCCAGCCAGGACCGCATCGTCCGTGGTCGCATGCCGACCCTGGAAATGATCAACGAACGGTTTGCCCGCTACACCCGGATCAGCCTGTTCAACCTGATGCGCCGGAATGCCGACGTTTCCACCGGCGGCGTGCAGATCATGAAGTTCGGTGAGTACATCCACACCCTGTACGTACCCACCAGTCTCAACCTGTGCAAGGTTCGCCCCCTGCGGGGTACCTCGTTGTTTGTCCTGGACGCCAAGCTGGTGTTCAAGCTGGTGGACAACTTCTTCGGCGGCGAGGGCCGCCACGCCAAGATCGAGGGCCGGGAATTTACCCCGACCGAAACCCGCATCGTGCAGATGGTGCTGGATCAGGTCTTCAAAGACATGAAAGAAGCCTGGCACGCCGTGCTGAAAGTGGACTTCGAGTACATGAACTCGGAAGTAAACCCGGCCATGGCCAACATCGTCAGCCCCAGCGAAGTGGTGGTGGTGAGCACCTTCCACATCGAACTGGACGGTGGCGGTGGCGAACTGCATTTTGCCCTGCCGTATTCGATGATCGAGCCGATCCGCGACGTGCTCGACGCCGGGGTTCAGAGTGACATCGACGACGTTGACGAACGCTGGGTCAACGCTCTGCAGGAAGACATCAAAGACGTGAACGTGCCGGTGAACACCACCGTGTGCCGGCGCCGAATCTCGCTGCGCGACATCGCCAAGATGAAAGCGGGCGACATCATCCCGGTGGAGATTCCCGATCACCTGACGGTGACCGCCAACGGGATACCGATTTACAAAGCCACCATGGGCACGCGCGACGGCAAACTGGCCCTGCGCATTCATGAACGGGCATCGCTGCCCAAGGTCAAGAAACAATTGAAGGTGGGACGCAATGGCTGACGACAGCAAAAACGAGCAGCAACTCAGCGAGGACGAAAAGCTGGCGGCCGAATGGGAAGCGGCCATGGAGGAGTCCGGCGACGACAAGAGCTCCGCCGAGGATGAGTGGGCTGCAGCCATGGCGGAAGCCGGCGAAACCGGTGGCGACGACAAAGACGACGGCGTCCAGGCGGCGCCCATGGAAGAATTCGACCATGTGACCGAACCTAGCCAGGGCACCGGCCCGGCCCCGGACATGGACGTGATCCTGGATATTCCGGTCACCATTTCCATGGAAGTCGGCAACACCCAGATCCCGATTCGCAACCTGCTGCAGTTGAACCAGGGCTCGGTGATCGAGTTGGACCGGCTGGCCGGCGAACCGCTGGATGTGCTGGTAAACGGCACCCTGATCGCCCACGGTGAGGTGGTGATGGTGAACGAGAAATTCGGTATTCGCCTGACCGACGTCATCAGTCCGGGTGAGCGCATCAAGCGGTTGCAGAAATAACATGTGGTCCAAGCTGGCGGCTGTCGCCGCCCTCGCAACGGCTCTTCCAGCCTGGGCGGAAGAAGCCGGCAAGGCCGTGCAAGAGGGGCCCGCTCGGGCGCCGGACACCCTAGGCACCATGGTGAGCCTGGGCATCGGCTTGGTCGCGGTTATCGCCCTGATCTACGGCTGTGCCTGGTTCATTAGGCGCATGAACGGCATGACCGGCATGAACAACAGCGCCATCAAGGTGGTGTCGGTGATGGCCCTGGGCGCTCGGGAGCGTCTGGCCCTGATCGAAGTGGGCGGGCAACAGATCTTGCTGGGCATCACCCCGTCCGCCATCCGCACACTGCACGTGTTTGATGAGCCCGTGGTCGACGCCAGCAACCCGCCCACCGGCGAATTCGCCCGACGGCTTCAGGGCATGATCGGCAAATCCTGGACCTCGCCCGCAAGGAAAGACTGACCCCATGCCTGTGTCACTGCTCAAACGGTATCTTCCGGCTCTTCTGCTGTTGCTTGGCGTGCTCTGGGCGCCGCTGACGGCGGCCCAGGACTACGGTGGTATCCCGGGTATCCCGGCCTTCACCGTGGAACCGGGCGAGGGCGAAGGGGTTCAGGAATACTCGGTCACCCTGCAGATTCTGGCGCTGATGACCGCGCTGACCTTCCTGCCGGCGATGCTGATGATGATGACCTCGTTCACCCGCATCATCGTGGTGTTCGCCATCCTGCGCCAGGCCCTGGGCCTGCAGGCGACGCCCTCGAACCAGATACTGCTTGGGCTGGCCTTGTTCCTGAGTATCTTTATCATGAAACCGGTGCTGGAGGAGGCCAACCGGGTGGGCTTGCAGCCCTACCTGCAGGAAGAGGTAACCTCCCTGGAGGCGGTCGAATTGGCCAGCAAACCGTTCAAGAACTTCATGCTTGAGCAGACCCGGGAGAGCGACCTGGCGCTGTTCATGCGCATGGCCGACGAGCAGTACGAAACCCCGGAAGACGTGTCCTTCTGGGTACTCATGCCGGCGTTTGTCACCAGTGAGCTGAAAACCGCCTTCCAGATCGGCTTCATCCTGTTCATCCCGTTCCTGATCATCGACATGGTGGTGGCCAGTGTTCTGATGGCCATGGGTATGATGATGCTGTCACCGATCATCATCTCGCTGCCGTTCAAGATCATGCTGTTTGTGCTGGTGGATGGCTGGGCCCTGATCATGGG
>JBPEXK010000139.1:0-2023 GCA_052031745.1 Marinobacter sp.
GCGGTGCTGGAGGAAGGCGTGGCCGTGATCGACGCTTCGGTGGCCGGTCTCGGTGGCTGCCCTTACGCCAAGGGCGCCTCCGGCAACGTCGCCACCGAGGACGTGCTATACCTGCTGAAAGGCCTGGGTATCGAGACCGGCGTGGATCTGAACAAACTGGTCGCCGTGGGCGACTGGATCAGTGGCCAGCTCCGTCGCCACAACGGCTCCAAAGTAGGACAGGCCCTCGGCGGCCAGTGCTGACAAATCAAAGGACCCATCATGAACCAGAACAAAAACGTAGTGGCCCTGGACCTTCCAATTCCTGACGTCGCCGACCTGCCCGAGGATACCCAGAAGTACTTCGAGATCTGCCAGGAAAAGCTGGGCATGATTCCGAACGTGCTCACCGCCTACAGCCAGAACCTGAAACAGCTCGAAGGCTTCACCCGCCTGTACAACGAGCTGATGCTGGGTGAAAGCGAGCTGAGCAAGCTGGAGCGGGAGATGATCGCCGTGGTGGTCTCGTCCGAGAACAAGTGCTTCTACTGCCTGGTGGCCCACGGTGCCGCCGTGCGGGTGCTCAGCGGCGATCCCATGCTGGGTGAGCATCTGGTGATGAACTACCGCAGTGCCAAACTGGACGGGCGCCAGCGTGCGATGCTGGATTACGCCTCTCTGCTGACCCGCGCACCGGCCACGGTCACGGAAGAACACACCCAGGTTCTCAGAGACGCCGGCTTCAGTGATCGAGCCATCTGGGACATCGCCAATCTGGTGGGTTTCTACAACATGTCCAATCGCGTGGCCATCGCCAGCGATATGCAACCCAACACCGAATATCACAGCCAGAGTCGCTAGCAGGCCAACTACCCTGCTCGCCCTCGACTACAAAAACAACGGAGGCAGAGACAATGAGCAAGACCCTTCCAAGTTACACCAGCGGCACCTCTGACACCCCGCTGCTGGGCATGACCATTGGCGAGATGCTGGACCGCACCGCCGAGAAATACCCGGACACCGAGGCCCTGGTGTGCCTGCACCAGGATATCCGCTGGACCTACAAACAGTTCGTCCAGAAGGTGAACGAAGCGGCCCGTGCCTTCATGGCCATCGGCGTGAAGCGCGGCGACCGGGTCGGCATCTGGTCCCCGAACCGCTACGAGTGGACTGTCACCCAGTTTGCCACCGCCAAGGTCGGCGCCATCCTGGTAAACATCAACCCTGCTTACGGCATGCACGAGCTGGAATACGCCATGAACCTGGCGGGCATCAGCGTGCTGGTCACCGCCGACAGCTTCAAGGCCTCCGACTACCGCAAGACCCTGTACGACCTGGCGCCGGAACTAAAAACCAGCCAGCCCGGCGAAGTGAAGGCCCGTCGCCTGCAGGACCTGCGCGCGGTGATCAACCTGGACACCGAACAGCACGACGGCATGTGGACCTGGAACGACTTTGTGCAACTGGCCAGCAAGGTCAGCCAGGAAGAACTGGACAAGGCCCAGGACCAACTGCAGTTCGATGACCCGATCAACATCCAGTTCACCTCCGGCACCACCGGTAACCCGAAAGGCGCCACCCTGACCCACCACAACATCCTGAACAATGGGTACTTTGTCGCGCGCAGCCAGCGGTTCAGCGAAAAGGACCGGCTGGTGATTCCGGTGCCCCTGTACCACTGCTTCGGCATGGTGATGGGCAACCTGGGCTGCATCACCCACGGTGCCACCATGATCTACGCCGATGAGGGCTTCGAACCCAAGTCCGTGCTCAGGGCGGTGCACCAGGAAAAAGCCACCGCGCTCTATGGCGTACCCACCATGTTCATCGCCGAACTGGCCGACCCGGAGTTCGACACCTACGATCTCTCCACCCTGCGCACCGGCATCATGGCCGGTTCCATCTGCCCGGCGGAGGTGATGAAGAAGGTCAACGGCCAGATGAACATGAAAGAAGTGCAGATCGCCTACGGCATGACCGAGACCAGCCCGGTGTCGACCCAGACCAGCTCCCTCGACCCGTTCGAGAAGCAGGTCACCACCGT
>JBPEXK010000140.1:0-2370 GCA_052031745.1 Marinobacter sp.
AAAACCGCCGAAATCTGAACCGGCTTACTGCTTGTTTCGAGGCGCGCATTCTACAGCGAATCCAACCTCTGTCAACCGCTTTTTGAAGAATTTTAAAACTCAATTTCTTCAAGCTTTTCAATCGGTTGCCCTCTTCGGGAGCCGCTGTGTCAGTGGCTTGTCCCTCAGAAGTGGTGCGCATTCTACAGGCGTCAGGAAAACTGTCAACGCGGTTTTTAAAGAAAATATCAAAACTACGGGTTTCCACCTATCACGCCGTTCAACAACTGCTCAGATTGATCAGGTTTCACCCGGTTTTAGCGCTTTTTCAGCGGCACCAGACTGGACCAACCAAACCAGTGCGCTCTAAATCCGAGCAACAAGAGGATAACCACGCCGTAGGCAACCATCTCGCCGATGTCACTCCGGGCCTGCCAGACGAAATGCACCCAGGCGATAATCACCGCCGGGTACACCAAGCGATGCAGTCGTTTCCAGTTTGGTCCCAGCCTGCGCATGGCAATACTGGGTGACGTAAGGGCAAGGATCAGCAGGCAGATAAAGGCGGCCAGGCCGGCAAGGATGTAGGGGCGCTTGGTGAAGGTGGTCCATAAATCGCCCCACCCCAGGATAAATTGCAGAAACGCCAGCACGTGCAGCGTGGCATAGAAGAAACAAAATAGTCCGAGCATACGGCGCACCCTGAGCCAACCACCCCAGCCGGTCCATCGACGCAGCGGTGTCATTAACAGGGTGACCAGAAGAAGCTGGAATGCCGCCAGACCAAGGGACTCCGTCACTTCCTGACCCGGATCCGGCCCGAGCTGATCGCTCATCACTCTATAGACCAACCAGAAAAAAGGCGTAGCGGCCAGCAGTGCCGCCATTAGTCGGAACGCCGTCAGGTACGCGCCGCCCTTGGACCGCTCGGTTCCAGGCATCAATACTGCTTCCGTAAATCCATGCCTTTGTAGAGACCGGCCACTTGCTCGCCGTACCCGTTAAACATTTCCGTTTCTATCCAGTTGGGCGTAAACAGGCCCGAGGGTAGCCGCCGCTCCCGCTTCTGGCTCCAGCGTGGGTGATCGACGTTCGGATTGACGTTGGCATAGAAGCCATACTCGTTGGGCGCGATCAGCTCCCAGGTAGTTTTGGGTCGAGTCTCCTGAAACCGAATCCGGACGATGGACTTGATACTCTTGAAGCCATACTTCCAGGGCAGCACCAGACGGATGGGCGCGCCGTTTTGTTTGGGCAATGCCTTGCCGTACAGGCCGACCGCGAGAAACGACAGTTCATGCATCGCCTCATCCAGGCGAAGGCCTTCCCGGTAGGGCCAGTCGATGGTACTGAACAGGGAGCGCTGCCCGCGCATCTGCTCCGGGTCATGCAGGGTCTCGAAATAGAGGTACCTGGCTTTCGAGTTCGGTTCGAAGCGCTTGATCACCTCCGCCAGCGGAATGCCAACCCAGGGGATTACCATCGACCAGGCTTCCACGCATCGAAGCCGATAGATCCGCTCTTCATAACTATGGGGACGCAGGAGACCCTCCATGTTGTATGTCCCCGGCCGGCCACACTCACCGTCAACAGTTACAGACCAGGGGTCCACCGACATGGCCTCGGCGTACCTGGCCGGGTCATCCTTGCCGGTGCCAAACTCATAGAAATTGTTGTATCGGGTGACGTCTTTGAGGGGCGTTTGCTTCTCCTGCGTGGAGTGCCGTGCCGAATGATCAAATTCAAGCGACTCCCCCTGAACCGGAGGTTCGGCCGCGGCCAACAGCCCGGGGGCCGCAAGACCGGCGGCACCTACCGCAAGCCCCTGGATGAATCGACGCCGATCTCGGTAAATGGGTTCCGGGGTAACCTGAGACTCGGGCAAAGCCCAGGACGGTGGAGTCTTGATCAGCATTGATACTCTCCGGTCAATTGCCCGGGCGGGCGTTGGAAGGGTTGACCGGAGGTTGAAGATTTAATTCCCGGGCCCGTAGGGCCCGGACATCAGCTTACTGGCTGGATTGTTCAGCACCGCGCCGGGCTTTACCCCGGAACAGCGCCCGCACTGGGCCAGACAGGGCGTACAACAGGAAACCGGAGAACAGCACGGTCGCCGGATCCAGCGCAATCACCACAAAGATCAGCACAACCAGCAGAATGGCAGCGAAGGGCACCCGACCGCGCATGTCCAGGTCCTTGAAGCTGCGGTACAGAATGTTGCTCACCATCATCACACCGGTACCACCGACAACAAGAATGGTCAGCGCAGTCAGCCAGGTCGCTGGCTCAAATTGATGGAAGCACCACACCAGTCCGGCCACGCAGGCCGCTGCAGCCGGACTGGCCAGGCCCACGAAAAACTTCTTGTCGACCGAACCGATCTGGGTGTTG
>JBPEXK010000141.1:0-2635 GCA_052031745.1 Marinobacter sp.
TTGCCCTGTCCGGAGATGTATCAGAATCACGCCTGGGGTGAGACCGGTCTGGTGCCGGAGCAGGCCGTAGCGGAAGAAGACTGGCTGGCCGATGACCCGCGCGTGGCCTGGCTGGAGAAGACCCTGGCGGGGCTGCGCCCGGCCAAGGTGGTGGTGATCTGCGCCCGGGCCGAGACCGCCATCGCCCTGGAGCACTATTTGCAGTTGCGCGCCGGTATCCGCAGCGCGGCCTTCCACGAACACCTCAGCCTGGTGGAGCGGGACCGCGCCGCCGCTTACTTCGCGGACCATGAGCAGGGCGCCCAGGCGCTGATCTGTTCGGAAATCGGCAGTGAGGGCCGTAACTTCCAGTTCGCCCATCATCTGGTGCTGTTCGACCTGCCGGCCAACCCGGACCTGCTGGAGCAGCGCATCGGCCGTCTGGATCGCATCGGCCAGACCGAGGCGGTGGAGATTCATCTGCCGTACTTGCAGGGCACGGCCCAGGAAGTGCAGTACCGCTGGTTCCATGAAGGCCTGAATGCCTTCGCCCAGAGCTGTGCCGTCGGGGTGGCGGTGCAGGAACAGGTCCAGGAGCAATGGCAGCAAGTGCTGGGCGGAAGTGTCGGGCAGCTCGAAGCGCTACTGGTGGCCACGGCGGACGAGGCGGACCGGCTGCGAACGCTGTTGCAGAACGGCCGGGATGCGCTGATCGAGTTGAACTCCTGTCGCCGCGAGCTGGCGGACCAGCTGATCGAGGACATCGACGCCGAGGAGAATTCCGCTCAGGTACGGGATTACATGATGGAGGCTTTCGATATCCTGGGCGTGGACGTGGAAGACCATGGCGAGCACTCCGACGTGTTGCGCCCGGGCGAACACTACCACGCCGGCCACGTCGCCGAGCTGCCGGAAGACGGCGTCACAGTGACCTGGAGCAGGGAAGAGGCGCTGGCCCGGGAAGATCTGGCGTTCATGAGCTGGGAGCACCCGATGGTGACCGGTGTGATGGACTCGGTGACCAGTTCCGGTTTGGGCAAGGCGGCCCTGGCCAACCTGTCGGTCAAGGCACTGCCGGCCGGCACCCTGCTGATGGAAGCCCTGTACACCGTGCATTGCCCGGCGCCGGAAAACCTGCAGTTGTCCCGCTACCTGCCGGTATCGCCGCTGCGCCTGCTGGTGGACGTCAACGGCAAGGAACTGTCCAAGGCGCTGCCCCACGACCAACTCAACAAGCTCAGCTCTAACATCCGCCGTCGCACGGCCCAGGCCATTGTGCCGCAGATCCGGCCCCAGGTGGAAACCATGGTGGATCATGCCGAGCGCCTGTCCGAGCCGCACCTGGAGCCGCTCAAGGCCCAGGCGCTGGAGCGTATGGAGAGCACGTTTGGTCCGGAAATCCGCCGCCTGGAGGCGCTGCAGGCGGTCAATCCGGCGATTCGCGATGAGGAAATCGAGTATTTCCGCGCCCAGCGCGACGCCGCCCGGGACGCTATCAGTCGAGCCACCCTGGCGCTGGAGGGCATACGCGTCATCGTTACCTCCTGAGTCCGGATGAGGTAGGGATAACATACTGATTTACGTCCACTGTTAAGCTTTCATCTGATGAGGTACTGTGGGCGTACCTACTTTGGTCGTAGTATGTACCCAACCATGGATGACTGAGAGAGCCTATGATGACTTTCCTTCTGTTTGTTGTGGCGCTGGCTGGCCTGCTGGTCGTGATGCGTCGTGAATCGGGTGCCACACCAGCGATTGGTGTGATGGTCGTGACCGGACTGCTGTCCTGGATCTTCGCGTCCGGGTGGCTGGCACTGGTGCTGTTCATTGGCGCGGGCATCACCGCGGCGGCGGGCCTGCCGGGCTTCCGCCAGAGCTGGCTGACGCCGAAGATCTTCGCCACCTTCAAAAAAGTGGCGCCAAAAGTGTCCGAAACCGAGAAGGTGGCCCTGGAAGCGGGCACCGTGGGCTGGGACGGCGAGCTGTTCACCGGTCGCCCGGACTGGCACAACCTGCTAATCAACCGTCACACCGGTTTGAGCGAAGAAGAGCAGGCCTTTGTGGACAACCAGTGCACCCAGGCCATCTCCATGTGCAATGCCTGGGACCTGGCGGTTGAGCGCGCCGATTTGCCGAAAGAGCTGTGGGATTTCCTGAAGAAGGAAAAGTTCTTCGGCATGATCATTCCGAAGGAGTACGGCGGCCTGGAATTTTCCGCCAAGGCGCAGACCGCTGTGCTGCAGAAGCTGGCAGCCAACGAAATGCTGATGGTCTCGGTCGGGGTGCCCAATTCCCTCGGCCCAGGCGAACTGCTGGTTAAGTACGGTACCGACGAACAGAAACAGCACTACCTGCCGCGTCTGGCGGACGGTCGTGAGATTCCCTGCTTCGGCCTGACCGGCCCCCGTGCCGGCTCTGACGCCACCTCCCTGCCGGACACCGGCATCGTCTGCAAGGGCGAGTTCGAGGGCAAGGAAGTGGTCGGCATCAGGCTGAACTTCGAAAAACGCTGGATCACCCTGGCGCCGATCGCCACTGTGGTGGGCTTGGCGTTCCGCATGTTCGACCCCGATGGCCTGCTTGGCGACACCGAGGATTACGGCATCACCTGCGCGCTGATCCCCCGTGACACCAAGGGCATGGAAATCGGTCGTCG
>JBPEXK010000142.1:0-1012 GCA_052031745.1 Marinobacter sp.
CCAGCAGCCCGACCAGCTTTGGATCGGCAAACTGTTTGACCGACACATTCACCGCAATGGCAAAGCGGTCCGGCAGCAAGGGGCTTTGCACCAGCCGGGCAGCCTCCGACAGCACCCAGCGCCCCAACGCCATGATGTCGCCGGTGGACTCGGCGATGGGAATAAAATCCGCAGGGTTCACAATACCCATGGTCGGATTCTTCCAGCGGATGAGGGCTTCGGCGCTGGTCACCGCGCCGGATTCCAGCTCCACCTTGGGCTGCAGGAACACGGTGAATTCGTTCGCGTTCAACGCTTGCTGGAGCTTGGAACGGATACCCATCCAGCGAGTCAGACGGTCCGACATCGAACCGTCGTAGCGGGCGAAGGAATTGCCCTGGTCCTTGGCCGCTTCCCGCATGGCCGTCACCGCCTTGCTGATCACCACGGACTCGTCCAACTCCCCAGCAGCTAGTGACGTGGCACCAATGGAGGCAGACAGAAACAGCTGCTGAGTGCCAGAAAAATAGGGATGATCAAACGCCTCGAACAGCGCCTCGATGGTCCTCGCCTCGGCCTCGCTTTCTGCCGCCTGCATAAGAATCAGGTATTCGCCCAGCCCCAAGTGAGCCACTGTGAGCCGATCCCTACCCGGCTTCTCGATACGCCGGGCAACCACCTTTACCAACCGATCGACAATGGCCTTGGTGTGGGTGGAATACATTTGCTCCAGACCATCAACCTTCAGGGAGAGTAAAGTCAGGTTACTCCCGCCCGAAAGCCGCGCCTTGCGAATGTGATCGACCATGCCCTCAAGGTTGAGCATGCCGGTGATGGTGTCCAGATATCGGTCCCGCTTGAGCCGTTGAATGGTGGACACACTGGTGGACAACCGGCGCCGAACATCCACCGACGTCACCAGGTTCTTGGCCATGATCATCTGCTTGTAGGTCGACATCACGCTGGCCACCAGCAGCATCGCCAGCAGCGCAGTCTCGTGATTCAGGCCCAGCTCCATGCTTTTCTGGATCAG
>JBPEXK010000143.1:0-3461 GCA_052031745.1 Marinobacter sp.
GCGGCCGCCATGCGATCGCGCAGGGTTTCCGGCAGCGCGCAGCGGCCCACCAGGCGGCTCTCGTCCTCCAGTTGAATGGCACCCTCCCGGAAGTGGTGGGCCTTCAGCAGCTCGACCGCGAGCCGATTCTCGAAATCGATCTGAGACGGCTGCGGGGTGACCTGGCGGCCAAAACTGGAGCCCCGGTGGTTGGCCAGGCCCTCCAGATCGACCGGGTTTGGCAACTGGTGCAGAACCCGGGTTTTGCCGGTGCCGGTGCGGCCGCTGAGAATCTGGAATTGGCCCTGCTCGATGCGTTCCTCCAGGCTGTCGATCAGGAACCGGCGCAGCGCCTTGTAGCCGCCCTTTACCAACGGGTAGTCAATGCCGGACTCCTTGATCCACTGCTGGGTCAGACGCGAGCGCAGGCCGCCGCGAAAACAGAACAGGTAGCCCGTCGGATTCTGCGCAACGAATTCGCGCCAGGCTGCGATCCGCTCCGCCTTGATCGCGCCAGAAACCAATTGATGGCCGAGCTCAATGGCTTTGTCCTGGCCCTGCTCCTTGTAGCAGATGCCAACCCGGTGGCGCTCGTCGTCATTCATCAACGGCGCGTTCACGGCGTTGGGGAAACTGCCCTTGGCGAACTCCACCGGGGCCCGGACGTCCATCAGCGGTACGTCGTTGAGGAACAGTGACAGGTAGTCGTCGGTGTCGGGTCTGGTTGCCATTGCGGGAGATCATCGGGTTACAAAATGAGGCGCCAGTATAGCGAACCTGCCGGTTTTCTGCTTGTCCGGGCCTGATTCGCCCTGGTCCCAGCGGTACAATGTCCGGCCTTGTCGATTTGCAGCGGAGTCATCATGTCAGCCAGTACTTTGGATCACCATCTGCAGAAAACCCTGAGCCGGGGCCGGGTGGCGGTGTCTCGGCCCGCGGGTTGTCCGGACATTCCGCTGCACCTGTTTGATCCTTCGGTGCTCGAGGGGCCGCTCAGCCACGAAGAGGCTCAGGCGGTGGTGGCGGAGCCTGCCTATTGGTCGTTCTGCTGGGCCAGCGGCCAGGTGCTGGCGAGCTGGCTGTTGGCCAATCCCGAGTGGGTGGCCGGCAAGCGGGTGCTCGATTTTGGCTCCGGCTCGGGCATTGTTGCCATCGCCGCAGCCAGGGCTGGGGCCAGGGAAGCCATTGCCTGTGATTTGGATCCGGCGTCGTTGGATGCGGTGGCCGCCAACGCTGACCTCAATGGCGTCCGAGTTACCCTGTGTGACGACTGGGCGGAGCGGCCTGGGGAGCTGGACGTAATTACCGCCGCCGACGTGCTCTACGATCCGGACAACCGACCGCTGTTGCAGGCGTTCAAAGCAGCGGCGCCGGCCGTGTTGCTGGCCGACTCCCGGGTCAAGGACCTTGGAGACCCCGCCTATGAGCGTCAGACCGTGGTAGAGGCCAGGACCTGGCCAGACCTGCATGAGTTTGAGGAATTCAATCGCGTGCGGATTTATCTGGCCCGGTAAAGGCGGCAAAAAAACAGGCGCCCATAAAAACAAAGGGCAACCCGGAGGTTACCCTTTCACAATACCGATGCGGCATTTTGTCGAAACAAGTCGGCGCGTCCCTGCGCAATAGCAACTGCCTTGTTGCGAGTCCTTGCGCCACTCCCTGGTGCTAGCGTCCTAGCCGGCGTTCCGAAAAATTATCCTTTAAGCGAGGCGTCCATGTGTCCCTGCCTCTCCCTGCATTCCATGCCGGGGTGCGTCCGATGCGTCGTCCTTATCCTTCACATCCTTGATGTAAACACTATAGCAACTCACGCTTTACAGACTTGTGACGTGTTTCCTCTGATGGGCAAGCGGTTTTTAGTCGGTGATAAATTTAAGCAATGAAAACAGCAGGGTGGCGCTTGCCGACGGGCGATCACGCCCCGCCACGCACGTTACATCGCTGTATCGACTTACATACATGTAGGAAATATCTCACAAGGATTTCGGCGAATTTCTCAAATCTGGCTCTGTCAGGCGGCGTAGGGCCAGCCAAAGCAGCAGACCCAGGCCAATACCGGCGCCGTCCGCGGCCAGGTCTGCCAGGGAAAACTCCCGGTACGGCAGGAAGGCTTGAATGGCCTCGATGCCCAGGCCATAGGCCAGCAGGGCCAGGGCCGGCCAGCGTGCGTCCAGGTGCGGCCAGGCCAGGCGCGCCAGCAGGGTCAGTTCCACGAAGGCAAGCAGGTGGTTGACCTTGTCGCTGGCGGAGGCCGGCACCGGGTAGGGGTTGGGCGTGGTTGCCAGGAACAGGATGGCCAGCAGCGATAGCATCAGGGCCGCCCGCCACAGCACCTGGTAGCGCAGCAGGGTCAGAACGGACTGTTTCAAATCTGCCATGGGGGAATTTCCGTAGACGGCCTCGGGCTGTGGCTGGAGACGCAACATGATATGCTTTGCGCCCCGTCATTGTCATTGAAGCGGAGGGCCAGCCGGAATGCTCAAGGGTAACTTTTTTCGTGGACTGGGCTACCTGGGAGAAGGCTTCCGGCTGATTCGGCAACCGGGCTTGCGCCTGTTTGTCATCACCCCCCTGGTCCTCAACGTCCTGCTGTTCGGGCTGCTGTTCTATTTCCTGGCCGAAGCTTTTGCCGGCTTGATCGCGATGGCCATGGGCTGGCTGCCGGACTGGGCCTGGTTGCAGGCGCTCGACTGGCTGTTCTGGCTGCTGTACGGCGCGGTCATTTTGCTGATGCTGGCCTACGGCTTTGTCATAGTCGCCAATTTGATCGGCGCACCCTTCTACGGCTACCTGGCCGAACTCACCGAAAAGCACCTTACCGGCCAGGAAGTGGCCACCGATGACGGCTGGGCTGCCATCATCAAGGACATCCCGCGGGTGCTGGTGCGGGAACTGCAGAAAATTCTCTATTACCTGCCCCGTGCCATTGGCCTGTTGATCATTGGCCTGATCCCTGTGGTCAATCTGATCGCCGCGGTGCTGTGGTTTCTGTTCAACAGCTGGATGATGGCGCTGCAGTACGTCGATTATCCGGCCGACAATCACAAAGTCAGCTTCAAGGCCCTGCGCGGGCTGCTGGCCGACACCCGGTTGTCCGCCTTTGGCTTTGGTTTGCCGGTGGCCCTGGCGGCCATGGTTCCGGTTCTCAATCTTGTGGTCGTGCCGGCAGCGGTGTGCGGCGCCACGGCCTATTGGGTGCGCGAGAACGGCGCCACCCGAAATTAATATCTGTTTGGAGGTTTCTTGGATACGTCGGATTTTGTCATCGGTCAGCGTTGGGTCAGCCACAGTGATACCGCCCTGGGCCTGGGAATCGTTACCGATATCTCGGGTCGTCGGGTCACGTTGGGTTTTCCCGCCGCCGACGAGGAGCGCACCTACGCGATGGATAACGCGCCCCTGTCCCGCATCATTTACCAGATTGGTGAGGAGATCGAGACCTTCGACGGCGACCGCTATGTGGTCCGCGCGGTGGAAGACCT
>JBPEXK010000144.1:0-5620 GCA_052031745.1 Marinobacter sp.
CTGCAAACCACCAACGACGACCGCATCTTCGCCTTTGGCGACTGCGCCGCCTGCCCGCAGCCCGACTCCGACCGACCGGTGCCGCCCCGGGCCCAGGCCGCGCACCAGCAGGCCGACACCCTGTTCAAAACCCTTCGCCACCGCCTCTCCGGCGACGACGCAGTACCGTTCGTATACAACGACCATGGCTCCCTGATCAATTTCAGCCGCTACACCACCGTTGGCAACCTGATGGGCAACCTGTCCGGGCGCAGCATGTACATTGAGGGCAAAGTAGCCAGGCTGTTCTACCTGTCGCTGTACCGCATGCACCAGGTGGCCCTGCACGGGCCCTTGCGCACCGGCGTGATCTGGCTGATGGACCGCATCAGCCGGGCCATGCACCCGCGTCTGAAACTGCACTGAGGCCACGGCCGTGCCCGGGAGGCCGGGACATCGGCCGTTTAAGACAGGGCGCCGCGCTGCTCGGTACGCCGGACCACCTCGATGATACGATCCAGGCGTTCCGGCCGGCTGAAGTGGAAACCCTGGCCGTAGACACAGCCGAGGGCGAGCAGGAACCGCTCCTGATCCGCCGTTTCGATGCCCTCGGCGACGGTGTTCATGCCCATGGTCCGGGCCAGATAGACAATGCTCTTCACCAGTGAGGTGTTGTCTTTCAGGGCGTCGCCCTCGCAGACAAAGGACTTGTCGATCTTGATGGTTTCCAGGGGGTATCTCTGCAGATAGCCCAGGGCGGAGTAGCCGGTGCCAAAATCGTCCAGTACCAGCGGGTAGCCCCGGGCACTGAGTTCCATCAGCACGCTGTCCTCGTTCTCATGGTCGCCAATCAGCAGGCTTTCGGTGATCTCCAGCTTCAGGCGCCCCGGCGCGCAACCGTGCCGTTGCAGCAGCTGATCCAGTTTGTCCGGCAACGACTCATCCCGCAGCTGCTTCACCGAGACGTTGATTGACACCGCCAGCTCCCGGCCCAGTTCCCGGTCCAGCCGGCGCAAGTCCGCCGCCACCTGCTCGGCCACCCAGAGTCCGATCGGTTCGATGGCGCCGGTTTCCTCCGCCACCGGAATGAACTCGGCCGGCGAGATCTCTCCCAGTTCCGCACTGCGCCAGCGCAGCAGGACCTCAAGGCCGTGAACGCTGCGGTCGGCCAGCCGGTACACCGGCTGGTACACCAGATACAGCTCGTTGTGGGCCAGGGCGGTCGACAACTGGGCTTTAAGCGCGGCGCGCTGACGGGAGTGGGTTTCCATCTCCTGGCTGTAGAAACAGTAGCCATTGTGGCCCCGACTCTTGGCCGCGTACATGGCCAGGTCGGCATAGCGGAACACACTGGAACAGTCGTCGGTGTCGTCGGGGATGATCACCACCCCGGCGCTGGCGCCAACCACCACCCGCTGGCTGCCCAGGGTCAGCGGCTCGGCAAATTTGCGGTGAATTTTATCCAACACCCGCTCGATGTCGCCGGCGTCGGACAGGTTGGTCAGCAACAGGCAGAACTCGTCGCCGCCGAACCGGGCAACCGTGTCCTCCCGGCGCACGCTGCGCTTGAGTTCCTCCGCCACCAGGCACAACAGGTCATCACCGACGTCGTGGCCGAGGGAATCGTTGACCATCTTGAAGCCGTCCAGATCGATGTACACCACCGCGGCCTTCTCGTGATGCCGGAAGCAGCGGTTCATCTCCCGCGACACCAGCTCCAGGAACAGCGGCCGATTGACCAGACCGGTCAGGAAATCGAACTGGGCCTGGCGCAACAGCACCTTGCGGTTGGCGATCATCTCGACGAAATGGTAACGGGCAAGTCGGCCGTAGCGCCGCAGCTTGAACAGGAAAAACAGGCAGGCCAGGGTCATGGCGAGGCCGGCCGCGCCGCCCCAGGGCAGCACCAGGGCCAGGAATTCCTGCCCCGGCCGTTCCGGGCTCCAGGTCAGGTAGCCCAGGATCTCATCGTTACCGGCCTTGAGGGCGAGACCGTGAGCCGGTGGAGCGCCGTTCGCCAGCGCCCCCGCGGGCAGGAATCTCAGCTCGTCGATGTGGAAATCGGTCGACCAGGCCGACAGCAACTCCTGGTCGATCAGTTTGACCATCACAAAGGCACCGTGAGCCTGGTCCAGGGCCAGCTCGGTCGGCTCGTAGACCACGTAAGCGGTAACCGCGGCAATGGCCGGCGCACCGTCGATGCTGACAATACCGTAAGCCGGCTTGGGGTCGGCGTAATCGGTGTCCACCGCGGTCTCGATGAGCTGCTGCAATTTCTCCGACTGCAGCGGCTGGGGCAGGCGCTGTTGCAGCAACTGATCCTGGTAACGCCCGTACACCAATTCGCCGCCGGCATTCAGGCTCAGCACCGCCTCCAGGCCGTAGCGCTCTTGCAGGTACTGGCCAATGAATTCCTCGGCCCAATCGATGTCCTGGCGGTAGATCACCATCTCGACCGCTTCGTTCCACCAGCCGTACTCCAGGCTAAGATCCGCCAGGCGCTGGGTCTCAACGTCGAGCAGCCGGCGGGTTTTCTCCAGGGACTTGGCACCGGCGTAGCCATCGAGCTTGCCGGCCATCAGCACGATCACCACGATGATGATCGCCACGCAGGCGAGCACGCCCACCAGGCTGGCAACCAGGCCATTGCCCAGGGAGCGAATCAGCTTGACCCCTTCCCGTTCACCTTCGATGGCCTCGAGGTGGGCGTGAGCCTCCGGGCTCGGACCAGAATCGTCTACTCGCTTTGCATCCATCACAAATTGTCGTTCCTGCAGGCTTGCGGTTACCGGCGCAGTGCAATGACCCGGTAAGGAGTCCGGTGTAACCTTCAAGATAGTCAGTATCGGCTGGGCTTGTATAGTTTCCGCGGCGACGCGCGGGCGTCGCATCGGCGCTGCCCAACAAGGATGGGCTATGTTACTGTAATTAGGCTATTTTCAGAGGTGGAGCGGGTGAAGGGAATCGAACCCTCGTATGCAGCTTGGGAAGCTGCCGTTCTACCATTGAACTACACCCGCGTGCGCGATGCCTGCGACAGCACTATAAGCAGTCTGATCGCCGTTGGGCAAGCATTCTCTCTGGAGCATTAATGGACCCTACCCTGACCCTGATCGGCGCGCTGATGCTGGTCATCAGCATCATCCTCAGCCCGCTGTCCAGCCGCGTTGGCATGCCGGTGCTGCTGATCTTCCTGGGGGTCGGCATGATGATGGGGGAGGATGGCCCCGGCGGCATCGAGTTCGACAACTTTGAACTGGCATTTCTGACCGCCAACCTGGCGCTTGGGGTCATCCTGCTGGACGGCGGCATGCGTACCCGGGCCGAAACCTTCCGGGTGGGCCTGCGACCGGCGCTGGTACTGGCTACTCTGGGAGTGTTCATGACCGCCGCCGGGGCCGCGGTGGTGGCCCGCTGGGTGTTCGACCTGGAATGGCTCACCGCGCTTTTGGTCGGCGCCATCATTTCCTCCACCGACGCCGCCGCGGTCTTTTCCTTGCTGCAGGGCCGGGGCCTGCACCTGAACGAACGGGTCAGCGCCACCCTGGAGATCGAATCCGGCAGCAACGACCCGATGGCCATCTTCCTGACCCTGATGCTGGTCACACTGATCGGCAGCAATGGCGACAGCAGCCCCTGGTCGGCCCTGAGCATGCTGGTCATGCAGTTTGGCATCGGCGGCGCCGCCGGCCTGATCGGTGGCTATCTGGTGGTGGAGCTGGCCAACCGCATCCGCCTGACGCCGTCCCTGTACCCCCTGCTGGTGGCGGCCGGCGGTATCTCGGTGTTCTCCGCCACCAACGCCCTTGGCGGCAGCGGTTTTCTGGCGATCTATCTGACCGGCGTGGTGATTGGCAACCGCCACGTCCGCATGATGCCGATGATTCTCCAGGTCCACGACGGCCTGGCCTGGCTGGCCCAGCTCTGCCTGTTCCTGATCCTCGGGCTGCTGGTCACCCCGTCCGACCTGCTGCCGCTGATTGGCGGCGGCCTGATCCTGGCGCTGGCTCTGATTTTCATCATCCGGCCGCTGACCGTGCTGCTGACCCTTTGGCCCTTCGGCTTCAATCGGCGGGAGTTGGGTTTCATTAGCTGGGTTGGCCTGCGCGGAGCGGTGCCGATCGTGCTGGCGCTGTTCCCGATCATTGCCAACCTGCCGCAATCACAACTGGTGTTCCACGCCGCGTTTTTCATCGTGCTGGTCTCCCTGGTGGTTCAGGGCACCACCATGGCACCCCTGGCGCGCAAGCTGCGCCTGGAGGTACCGGCGGGTGAGGACCCTTACCGCCGGCTGCCCCTGGACGCCCCCAGCGCCGGCGACCACGAGCTGATGCTGTTTCCGCTGCGGGGTGAGCCCTGGCAGACCCCACGGCCCCTGAGCCAGCTCCGGTTCCCGGAGAACACCACCGTCGCGGGGGTGTTCCGCAACCGGGTCTGCCTGCAGCCGAAAGGCGATCTGATGGTGGGCAGTGGCGACATGGTGGCCATGTTCGCCACCCCCGCTGTGCTGCCGGAACTGAGCAAGGCCCTGAGTGGCCGGCACGCTCCGAAGTACCTGGCCGAACGGGCCTTTTTCGGCGATTTCGTGCTCAATGGCGACGCCCTGCTGGGGGATGTGGAGCAGGTGTATGGCATCGAGTTTGACGACCTGCCGCCGGAGTTGTCCCTGGCCGAATGCTTTGCCCGCCGCACCAAGGGCCACCCGGTGGTGGGTGACACCGTTACCCTCGGCCCAGTCACCCTAGTGGCCCGGGCCACCAGCGCCGATCAGGTCACCAAGGTGGGCCTGAAGATGGACAGTTCACAAAACCCGTGATTGCGAAAACAGATCACCGACAAAGTTAACAAAAGCCTCCAACATCCGTGCGGCGAGCTATGGTATAAACGAGCCTGCTCGAACATTAACCATTAGTAAGTTAAGGCCATGTTGACCCGTTTTTTGATCACTTTCAGCCTGTTGGCATTAATCGTCCTGAACCCGGCCAGCGCCGGAGAGCTGCTGGCCAAAGCCGATTTGACCATGCCTGGCACCAACGCGTTCGAACCGGAGGCGGTGGAAGTCAGCCGGGTGCTGGTGCGCAAGAGTGAGCGCCGCCTGTACCTGATGGACGACGATCGGGTGATCAAGAGTTACCGCATTTCCCTGGGTGACAACCCGGAAGGCCACAAGCTGTACGAGGGCGATGAGCGCACCCCCGAGGGCGACTACACCCTGGACTGGCGCAACGCCAGCAGCGACTTCTACAAGTCCATCCACATCTCCTACCCAAGCGAGCAGGACCGCGAACTGGCCCACTCCTGGGGCCTGAGCCCCGGCGGCAGCATCATGATCCACGGCCTGCCCAACGACGCCGGCGACATGGCGTTCGCCTACCGCGGGCTGGACTGGACCGACGGCTGCATAGCCGTCACCAACGAGGAGATGGACGAAATCTGGCAGCTGGTGTCCAACGGCACCCCGATTCGAATCCTTCCCTGACGGTTGGATAACAGCTGCATTAAGTTGTTGTCATAAGCCGCGAAAATATACGTATCCCCAGTTAACATTTTGTCTCAGAGTGTTTTACACTGTTTCACGACTCCGGTAGTCAACGCCTATCGGGCCGGTTTGACAGGAAGTCGTCCATGTACTGAACTGACT
>JBPEXK010000145.1:0-2320 GCA_052031745.1 Marinobacter sp.
GATTGATTGAGATGCTGATCGCGGCGGGCTCTGAAGGTGACCTGGGTATTGCCCCGGGTCACACCCCGCTGCTGACTCAGCTGAAGCCGGGTCCGATTCGGATCATCAAGCAGGGCGGTGAGGAAGAAATTCTTTACGTGTCCGGCGGATATCTGGAGGTCCAGCCCAATCTGGTGACTTTGCTGGCTGATACTGCGGTTCGCGCCAAGGATGTGGACGAAGCCGCTGCTCTTGAGGCACAGAAAGAGGCCGAGAAAGCGCTTGCCAACAAGACTGGTGAATTCGAGTATTCCCGTGCCGCTGCAGAACTGGCCGAAGCTGTTGCCCAGCTCCGGACCATCAAGCAGCTGCGCAACAAAATGCGCTAAGCATTTCTGTTTCGGGAGTGCCGAACACCAAAGCCGCATCCTGAGCGGCTGGAGTTCCAACGCCTTGCGCTGGAGTCCGGCCCACCGGGTTGCGGCTTTTTTCGTTTACCGTTACACCAAAACTAGACACCTCGGGGGTCTGATTTGTCCATGAGCCCACTACACGTTGTGATCCTGGCTGCCGGCCAGGGTTCGAGAATGAAATCCGCCCTGCCCAAGGTTCTGCACGCGGTGGCTGGACGGCCGATGCTGCATCACGTCATCGGCACCGCCAAGCAGCTTGGCGCGGAAACCATTCACACCGTGATAGGCCATGGCGCCGACCAGGTCCGCGCGGTGACACCGGAGGCATCGGTGAACTGGGTGGTGCAGGAAGAGCAGCTGGGTACCGGCCATGCCGTGGCCCAGGCGCTGCCTGACCTGCCGGACGAGGCCCGGGTGCTGGTGCTGTATGGCGATGTGCCCCTGACCCAGGTGACCACCCTGCAGCGCATGGTCGCCGAACTGGACGAGCAGACGCTTGGCCTGCTCACCGTGACCATGGACGATCCGTCCGGCTACGGCCGAATCGTCCGGGACGGCGCTGGCCGGGTAACGTCGATCGTCGAGCAAAAAGACGCCAGCGCAGACCAGCAGGCGATTCGCGAGGTCAACACCGGCATCCTTGCGGTGTCCGCCAAACACCTGAAGGCCTGGTTGCCGGCTCTCTCCAACGCCAATGCCCAAGGCGAATACTACCTGACCGACATCATCGCCATGGCGGTGGAGCAGGGTATGACCGTCCAGGTGGCGCAACCGGGTGATGCCTACGAAGTGCAGGGCGTGAATAATCGCCTGCAGTTGGCCGAACTGGAGCGCTGGTACCAGCGTCGGGAAGCCGACCGGTTAATGACCGAAGGCGCGACCCTGGCCGATCCAGCCCGCATCGACGTTCGCGGCGAGCTGACTATCGGCAACGACCTGCTGATCGACGTGAACGTGGTGTTTGAGGGCAAGGTCGAGCTGGGCAGCAACGTCAGCATTGGCCCCGGCTGTGTCATCAAGGATGCAACAATTGCCGATGGCGCCGAGATCAAGGCCAACAGCGTGATCGAAGGCGCGGTGATTGGCGCCAACGCCCAGATCGGGCCGTTTGCGCGCCTGCGCCCGGGTACCGAGCTGGCGGCCAACACCAAGGTGGGTAACTTCGTGGAGACCAAAAAAGCGGTGGTCGGCGAAGGCAGTAAGATCAACCACCTGAGCTACGTTGGCGACGCCTCTCTGGGCCGTAATGTGAATGTGGGTGCAGGCACCATTACCTGCAACTATGATGGGGTTAACAAGTTCAAAACCGAGATCGGCGACGGCGTTTTTGTCGGCTCGAACACCTCCCTGGTTGCTCCCGTTCACATCGCCGCGGACGCCACCATCGGTGCCGGATCGACCATTACCCGGGATGTTGCCGATGGTGAACTGGCCGTGGCGCGCGGGCGCCAACGCAACGTTTCCGGCTGGGAACGGCCGAAAAAATCAGACTGACAGTAATACAGGACAGGTGATAGCAGCATGTGTGGCATTGTAGGTGCGGTTTCGGAAAGGGACGTCCAGGGCATTCTTCTTGAGGGCCTGCGCCGTTTGGAATACCGGGGTTATGACTCCGCGGGTATGGCCGTGGTGGATGGCGGCAACGTCACTCAGCGGGCTCGGGAGGTGGGCAAGGTGGCGTCCCTGGCCGACGCCATCGAGGCCAACCCACTGGCCGGCACCCTGGGCATTGCCCACACCCGGTGGGCCACCCACGGCGAGCCGTCCCAGGTCAACGCCCACCCGCACATGTCCGGTGAGCGTTTGGCCATTGTCCACAACGGCATCATCGAGAACTATCAGGAGCTGCGCGAGGAACTCAAAGCCGAGGGCTACGAGTTTACCTCCCAGACCGACACCGAGGTGGTCGCCCACCTGATCGAGAAATC
>JBPEXK010000146.1:0-1423 GCA_052031745.1 Marinobacter sp.
GGCGCGTTGATGTTGCCGTTGGTGGCCGTCGGCATGATCGAGGAATCGACCACGCGCAAGCCCTCAATGCCATGCACCCGGCACTGGGGATCCACCACCGCCATCGCATCGATGCCCATCCGGCAGCTGCCGCAGGGGTGGTATGCCGTTTCCGCGTTGTCCGCCACCCAGGCATCCAGCTCGTCATCGCTTTGCACCGATTTACCGGGCATTAATTCCTCGCCCCGAAACGCATCGAAGGCGGGCTGCGCGAAGATCTCCCGGGTCAGCCGAATGCCGGACCGATACGCCTGCTTGTCTTCCTCTTCGTGCAGGTAATTGAAGAACATGCGCGGTGGCGCCTCAGGATCACTTGAAGCCAATTTGACCCAACCGCGGCTCTTCGGCTTGTTCGCGCCCAGGTGGGCCTGAAAACCGTGCCCCTCGGACGCACTCGAGCCATCGTAGGCGATCGCGCCGGCGAGGAAGTGATACTGCAGATCCGGGTACTTCAGCCCGGCCCGGCTGCGAATGTAGCCGTTGGATTCGAAATGGTTGGATGCGCCCAGGCCTTTTTTGAAGAACAGCCAGCGGGCCCCGATCCAGGCCTGACCAAACGGATTCAACCAGCCGTTCAGGGTGATTTTCTGGCGACAGGTCTGCTGGATCCACACCTCCAGGTGATCGTGCAGGTTCTGCCCCACCCCCGGCAGATCGTGCACCGGCTCGATACCCACTTCCTTCAGGTGTTCCGCCGGCCCGATACCCGAGAGCATCAGCAACTTGGGCGAATTGAACGCGCTGGCGCTCAAGATCACTTCCCGCCGCGCCCTGACATGGTAGGTTTGGCCACCTTGTCGGTACTCGACACCGACGGCGCGCTTGCCCTCCATCAGGATGCGGGTGGTGAGCGCGTGCATCCGCAGGGTCAGGTTGCTGCGACCGAGGGCCGGTTTCAGGTAAGCGTTGGCGGTGGAACATCGGCGGCCATCCCGCACCGTCATATCCATCCGGCAGAAGCCCTCCTGGCGGAAGCCGTTGTAATCCTGGGTCTCGCCATATCCCGCCTGGCGGCCGGCTTCTATGAAGGCTCGATAGAGCGGGTTCCTCATGTTGTTGCCGTTGCAAACCCCGAGTGGCCCGCCCACATCCCGATAATCGTCGGCGCCATAAATGCAGTCTTCCGCGCGCCGGAAATACGGCAGCACCTCCTCGTAGCTCCAGCCTTGGGCACCTTCCTGCACCCACTCCTCGAAATCGCCGGCGCAGCCCCGAACGTAGGCCATGCCGTTGATGGAGGAAGATCCGCCAATGACCTTACCCCGGGCCTGGTGAATGCTGCGCCCGTTTAGGCCTGGCTCCGGCTCGGTGTACAGCTCCCAGTCAAATTTGGGTTTGTTCAGGGGAATGGAGAAAGCGGTGGGCATCTGGATGAAGATCGAAT
>JBPEXK010000147.1:0-1360 GCA_052031745.1 Marinobacter sp.
TGGGGGTAGAAGTACTGGCCCAGCTTGCGCACGATGCGGACGATTTCCCGCTGCCAGGTCTCCAGCAGCGGTGCGTTCTTCTCGATGAAGTAGAGAATGTTCTCCTGGGGTTCCTCCGGGAAGCGTTTCTGACGCTTGACCGGGTCTTCGTCGTCATCGAGGCGGGGAATGGTCCGCCACAGGTCGTTGATCCGGCGCTGCTGGTATTCTTCCCGTTCCTGCTGCCGGCGCTGTTCCTCGGAGGCGGAAATGGGCGCCGGGCGCTTGTAGCGGTCGACACCGTAGTTCATCAGGGCGTGGCAGGAATCCAGGATCTGCTCCACCGCATCGACACCGTGGCGTTCCTCGCACTCGGCTACGTAATTGCGGGCAAACACCAGGTAATCGATGATCGCGCTGGCGTCGGTCCAGGTCCGGAACAGGTAATTGCCCTTAAAGAAGGAGTTGTGGCCGTAACAGGCGTGGGCAATGACCAGCGCCTGCATGGGCAGGGTGTTCTCCTCCATCAGGTAGGCGATGCACGGGTTCGAGTTGATCACGATTTCGTAGGCCAGCCCCATCTGGCCACGCTGGTAGCCCTTGGAGGTGCTCAGGAACTGCTTGCCGAACGACCAGTGGTGGTAGCCCACCGGCATGCCCACCGAGCTGTAGGCGTCCATCATCTGCTCGGCGCTGATCACTTCGATCTGGTTGGGGTAGGTGTCCAACCCGAACTCCGCCGCGCACTTGGCGATTTCCTCGTCGTATTTGCGGATCAGGTCGAAGGTCCATTCCGAACTGGTGGAAATGGGCTGACGATCGCCGGTGTGCCCGTTCTCCGGCGCGTTGGGGCGGTCCACGGTGTCGGTCATGCGGCTTTCCTCTCAAACAGCTGGCGGAATACCGGGTAAATCTCGCCGGGGTCGGCGATCTGTTGCATGGCAAAGCTGTGGGGGAATCGCTCCATGATCTTTTCGTACTCGTACCACAGCATCTGGTGATCCTGAGGTGTGATCTCGGTGTAGGCGTAGTACTGCACCAGGGGCAGAATGCTCTCGGACAGGATCTTGCTGCACACCGGGGAATCGTCGTTCCAGTTGTCGCCGTCGGAGGCCTGGGCGGCGTAGATGTTCCACTCCGAGGGCGGGTACCGGGACTCGACAATTTTCTTCATCAGTTTCAGAGCGCTGGAGACGATGGTGCCGCCGGTTTCCCGGGAGTAGAAGAATTCTTCCTCGTCCACTTCCTTGGCGCTGGTGTGGTGCCGGATGAACACCACGTCGATCTTCTTGTAGTTCTTCTTCAGGAACAGGTACAGCAGGATGAAGAAGCGCTTGGCAATGTCCTTGTGCATCTGGGTCATCGAGCCGGACACGTCCAT